>JAZNUO010000308.1:0-5352 GCA_045592305.1 Eubacteriales bacterium
GGTGCTGGCCCAGTATCTGGGCGTGACCTTCCAAGCCGTCTCCAAGTGGGAGAACGGCACCACCATGCCCGACGTGGCCACCATCCCCGCCATCGCCTCCTTTTTCGGTGTCTCCACCGACGAGCTGTTCGATTTCAACCTCTACGAGACCGAAAAGCAGGTGGAGGCCATCTGTCACGAGGCCTACGAGTACCGCTTTACCGACCCTGCCCGCTCCGAAAAGATTTTGCGTGAGGGACTGCAACGGTTCCCCGGAAACGACATCATCCTGAACAATCTGCTCTACACCATGGACTACAGCGAGCGAGCCGACGAGGTCATCACCCTCTGCAAAGCCCTCATGGAGTCCACAAGGGACGACTCGGTGAAATACGATGCCTGCCGCATTCTGGCCTCCTGCTACAAGGAGAACGGCCGTGACGAGCTGGTCAGTCCCACGCTGGAGATCATCCCCGAGATCTACTTTACCAAGCTGGAGCTGATGGCCACCCTGCTGGAGGGTGAGGATTCCTACGAAGCCGCCCAGAAGCAAAAGAACATCTCCGCCGAGGACCTGATCGATATGCTCATCATCGCGGGCAAGCACTTGATGGCACAGGGTGAGCGGGAAAAAGCCCTGTCCCAGCTCCGCATCGCCCAAAAGATCATGGACGCCTTCGCAGAGGACTTCGTAGAGACCAAATGGTTCACGTCCACGGTGTATGAGTATACCGCCGAGCAACGCAAGGAAGTGGAACGGCTTATGCGGGAGTGATCCCACCTCATGACCGAGGCGCACACAAACACACGTCCCCTTGGCAGGGTCTTGAATCCGCTTCAGGCTCCTCCGTCAAGGGGATGTTTTATTCTCTCAATCCACCCCATCCAGCATGGCCAGAATCTCGGCGGCGTTGGTGTCGGGCTTGACCTTGGGCATGACGGCGGCGACGCTTCCCTCCTCGTCAATGAGGAAGGTGGTACGCACCACGCCCATGCCCACCTTGCCCGCCATCTTCTTCTCCTGCCAGACTCCAAAAGCCTCGATGGCCACGCGGTCGGGATCGGAGAGCAGAATGAAGGGGAGATTGTACTTCTCGGCGAACCTCACGTGGGAGGCCACGCTGTCCTTGCTGATGCCGATGACGGCAATCCCCCGCTTTTCGAACTCACCGTAATGATGAGCAAAGCCGCAGGCCTGACGAGTACAGCCCGGGGTGTTGTCCTTGGGGTAGAAGTAGATCACGACCTTACGGCCGCGGAAGGAGGATAGGGTGACGGGGTTGCCGTCCTTGTCGGGGAGCGTGAAATCAGGGGCTTGCATACCGATCGTAAGCATGGCGGAATCTCCTTTTCTTAATTTATGGGGGGCAAATTTGAGCTTAGCGGTAAGATACAAAGATACAAGATACGAGATAAAGATATGCCCCCCTTACGGCATCGCTCGGTTTTTTATCTTGTATCTTGTATCGGCCGAGCTTTGCTCGGGCTTGCTCGGCGCGTATCTTGTATCTCTCTGCTGAGCTGTGCTCAGCGATAAACCCCAATTTCCACCGTCAGCCCCCCCTCCGGGCAAACGGCGCGCGGGGCTTTGCTCCGCTTTTTTCTTTATTATAGCACAGGCAAACCGAAAATGCAACGGGGTCGTCAAAAATCCCCCGTTCAACCGAAAAATATTTCAATGAAGGGCAGTTTTTTTCGTGTTCTCCCTTGCAAAATGGGTGAAACTGTGCTACAATATAGAGAAACAAGGTTATCATTATCCAAGCGAAAGGAAAATAAATATGTCTGAATGCACTCATGATTGCTCTACCTGCTCGGCGAATTGCTCGTCCCGTCAGAAGAGCCGCGAAGAAATGTTCGAAAAGCCCAACGATCTGTCCTCAGTCAAGCACGTGATCGGTGTTTGCAGCGGCAAGGGCGGCGTGGGTAAGTCCCTCGTCACCTCCATGCTGGCCGTCAATATGCAGAGACGGGGCTACAAGGTGGGTATTCTGGATGCCGACATCACCGGCCCCTCCATCCCCAAGGCCTTTGGTCTCAACAAGCCCGTTGAGGGCGACGGTCTGGGCATGATCCCCCCCTCCACCACCACGGGCATCGACATCATGTCGGTGAACCTCATGCTGGAGGACGTGACCAAGCCCGTGATCTGGCGCGGCCCCGTCATCGCGGGCACCGTCAAGCAATTCTGGACCGATACCATCTGGAACGACATCGACTACCTCTTCGTGGACTGCCCTCCCGGAACCGGTGACGTTCCCCTGACCGTTTTCCAGTCCCTGCCTCTGGACGGCGTTGTCATCGTCTCCTCCCCTCAAGATCTGGTCTCCATGATCGTCCAGAAAGCCGCCCATATGGCCGACATGATGAAGGTGCCCGTGCTGGGTCTGGTGGAGAACATGAGCTACGTGGTCTGCCCCGACTGCGGCAAGGAAATCCGCGTATTCGGCGACAGCCACATCGAGGAGATCGCGAGTAAGTTCGGCTATGACCTGCTGGGCAAGATCCCCATGGACTACAAGCTGGCCGCCCTCTGCGATAAGGGCTGGATCGAGATGATGGAGAACTCCTACCTCGAGGCCGCCGCCGACGCGCTGGAGCGCAAGTGCCCCGTCTCGCAGGACGAGGAGTAATTTCTACCCCGCACACCCCGAAAGGAGCGTTATACCGTGAAAAAGACCCCGAAGAAGCATAAGGCATCCTCTCCCCACCGTGGCAGAGCGGTCTTGCGCCTTCGCGCCTTTCTGAACCGACTTTCCGAGAAATGGAAGAACGGTCAAGCGGCCAGACGCTCCTTTTTCCGTACCTTGTGGCGGGTGGGCTGGCGGTGCGGTGTCATGCTTGTGCTGTGTGCCGCCCTCTCTCTGACCTTGGTCGTGACCGTCTCCACCTCCATGGTCAAGCTCACCGCCGAGGGCATCGTCACCACCCAAGCCATCCCCCCCGACCACGGCTACGATTGCGTCCTTGTCCTCGGCGCGGGGGTGCGGGATGACGGCTCCCCCAGCGATATGCTCTATGACCGTGTCCGTGTATCCGCCGAGGTCTATGCCGCCTTGGGTGACGTACCCCTTCTCATGAGCGGCGACCACACGGGGGACTACAACGAGGTGGGGGTCATGAAGTCCCTCGCCGTGGAAATGGGGGTCCCCTCCGAGGACGTTTTCCTCGATCACGAGGGCTACTCCACCTATGAGAGCCTCTACCGCGCAAAGCAGGTATTTGGCGCGGAAAACATCATCATTGTTACCCAAGAGTATCACCTCCACCGTGCCCTCTACATCGCCCGCGAGTTAGGGCTGGAGGCGGTGGGGCTCTCCGCCGATCTGCGCACCTACCGCGGCCAGTCCCGCTACAACACCCGCGAGCACCTGGCTCGCTTCAAGGACTTCTTCACCGCCGCCCGCGGGGACTATGACGGTCACATCGACTCGCCCGTGGATCTGGACGGTGACGGGAACCTGACGTGAAGAAGAAGCGCCCACGGTTCAAATGACTCCATCCGCAGGGTGTTTGCCGAAGAGCACCGGACGTGAACCATGTATCTTGTAGCTTGGATCACGCCAAGTTTTCGGTCAAAAAGCAAAAACCGCCCGAACCCGTCATGGGTCAGGCGGTTTTCTCATACGCCGATATTAGTCAGCGATGTAGGGCAGCAGAGCGACGTTGCGGGCGCGCTTGATAGCGACCTGGACCTCTCTCTGGTGCTTAGCGCAGGTACCGGTCATACGGCGGGGCAGGATCTTGCCGCGCTCGCTGATGAACTTGCGGAGCTTGTTGGAATCCTTGTAGTCGATGAAATCGACCTTGTCTGCGCAGAAAATGCAGACCTTCTTTCTCTTGCCGCGCACGAAGGGGCGGGCAGGACGAGCATTGGTATTCTCAGTCATTGTTCTATCCTCCAATAATTTTTGTGGGGACGGCGTTCCTTGCCTCTGTCAGAGAGGCGCCCTCAGAAGGGCAGCCCCTTTAGAAGGGGAGGTCGTCGTCGGTCTTGATCTCCTCAAACTTGGGCGCGCCGGTCTGGGCGGGCGAGGAGTATGCGGGAGCCGAGTAGGTGTCGGGCGCGCCATAGCCTCCGGACTGGTTGTCCTGGCTGTTGCGGCTCTCCACAAAGTTTGCCTCCTCGGCGATGATGTCGGTCATGTAACGCTTCTGACCGTTCTGATCGACCCAGGTGCGGTTCTGGATGCGGCCGCATACGCAAATGGCCGAACCCTTACGGAAATACTTGGCGATGAACTCAGCGGTATTCTGCCAGGCGGTCACGTTGAAGAAATCCGCCTCGTTCTGCTGCTGGGAATCGCGGGATTGGAAGCGACGGTTGACGGCGATGCGGATGGAACAAACGCTTGCGCCGCTGGGAGTCTGCTTCAGCTCAGGGTCAGCCACGATACGGCCGGCCAGGATCACCTTGTTCAGATTGAGGGACATACCAAAACCTCCTTTTCGGTTGAATCAGGGGTTGGATCACTCAGCGTCAGCGGCGGGAGCTTCCTCAGCCACAGGAGCCTCCTCGACAGCGGGAGCGGTCTCCTCGGCAGCGGGCTCAGCAGCCTTGACGGCGGGCTCGTTCTCCAGACGAATGACCATAGAACGCAGAACGTTCTCGTCGATGTTGCAGAGACGCTCGAACTCAGCGGGGAACTCGGGGTCTGCCTTGAAGGTCACGACAACGTAGTAACCCTCGGGCTTATCGTTGATGGGGTATGCCAAACGGCGCTTGCCCCACTCGTTGACCTCGTACACGGTCTCGGAGTTCTCGGTGATCAGACCGACGAACTTCTCGACAGAGGCCTTGACAGCATCCTCACCGCCGGTGACATCGACGATGAACAGGCTCTCATAAAAATTCTTGATGATCTCCATGTTTATTACCTCCTTATGGACATCAGACCGCGCCCTCGTATTTGACGCGGTAAGGAGACGGACGCGCGATGGCAGTCCGTACCGAGGTAATATTATAGCATAATTTTCATGCGTTGTCAAGAGTTTTTTTACTTTTTTCATTGAAAAAGCCTCCAAGCTTGCCCCTCATCCCTCGGCTTAGGTTATCACATTTCACCAGAAACGGTCAGGAGCCCAGCAGGCGGAGCAGAAGGCACAGGGCAAAGACGAACAGGGACAGGGTCTCCCCCGCCCGCAAAAGCGCGTAGACCGACACAAGCCAGAGCCCCCCCAGCGAAAGCCCCGTAGTCACCCGCAGGGTCACGTCGGCTGCCCGCTCCCCCGAGAGGATAGCCAGCAGACAGAATAGCATCCGCCCCCCGTCCAGCCCCCTGACGGGGAGGAGGTTGAGCAGTCCCAGCCCGAGGGACACGGCGGCAAAGAGGTAAGCCTCCTCCCACCGTTGCCAAGTCGGAGGCCAAGCGG
>JAZNUO010000309.1:0-3674 GCA_045592305.1 Eubacteriales bacterium
ATTGTAAAATTTATTGGGGCAGACATTACGTGAAGGAAAATTGGGGTTTGTCGGGCAGGGGCTCTGCCCCTGCACCCCGCTTAAACCCTTCTTGAAAGAAGGGTTTAAGAATCCCAAGAACTTTCAAAAAGGCATTATTCATCAATGTTTTTTGAAAGTTCTTGAAGGGTGTCCAGAGGGAAACTTCTTCCAAGAAGTTTCCCTTTGGCGCATCCCCATAAACCCCAATTTGAAAAACAAAACCTTCATCAACTCTGACAAACACCGCAGGATTCTCTCATCCGACAGTATTTGCAGGCATTATCCGACGGAGTCCGCCCAGCCCCGCCCTCGTACATGGCTGAGGCGGTATCGCGGATGGCGTTGCGGAGAATGACCTCCAGATCCTCCATATATTGGGGGGAGCAAAGCCCCTTCCCCGTAAAATTGCCGTCCTTGTTCCGCTTGACCGAGGGCAGATAGACCGCGGTACCGTCGGCGTTGGCGGCCTCCAGAATTTCGGGATCACCCAGCACGATGCCCGTGCGGCAGGGAAGCAGCGCGCCGCCTCGGTCGGACTCGTCGGGGCTCATGTAGACCGCCGAAGCGGGCCGCACCCGACGGGGCAGATTCCCCGCCTCGTCGGCGAACAGAGCGCGGTTTTCGGGGGAGCAGAGGGTGAACAGGTATAGCAAAAGCTGAATGTTCATGTCCTCGGTGACGGATCTCACCGAAAAATCGTGCTTGGAGGACTTGTAGTCAATGACGCGGACATAGACCGTCTCCCCGTCCTCGGCGCGGTAGAGATCCACGCGGTCAATGCGCCCGCCCAGCAGGAGCTTCACGGCGGATTCCGTGGCCTCCTCCTCACGGGTATGCCGTGTGGGCAGAGGTGCGGGGAGATGGGGATCATCGTCGGTCTCCAGAGACAGGATCATGGGTCGGGGATCGGCGGGACGGCGGCCGTGGGTGTCCCACTCCAAGCCCGCCACGCGGAAGGCGGACTGTCTGAGCTCGGCCTGAATGCTGTCAATGAGCATGAGAGCGATCTGGCGCAGACGGTCAAACAGGTGAAGCAAGCGCCCGTTTTGGGAAATATCACCGCACAGCTCCTCGATATAGGCGGCCATGACCGCGTCGGCAGTCTCCCGCACCTCACGGTCATCCATGGGGCGCAGGCGGTTGTGCTCGTCCAGAGCCAGACGGAGATACTGCTCCATAACGTGATGGATGAAATTACCCGCCCCTACATTGTCGAATTTCGCCTCCACCTTCTCGCGCAGCTTGAGGATGTGGGAGCCGTAGTAGCTGTAGGGACAGCGGGCATAGGTCTGGAGTCGGCTTTGGGAAAGCCAGATTTCCTCCCCCAGAAGGCGGCGGACGGTGGGACGGCTGACCGTGTCCCCAACAGGGGTTCTGTGTCGGGTCGCCTCTCCGTCGGGCAGAAGTGCCGAGGAGAAGGACTCCACCGTAAGGTCGGGGAAGAGATACTTCACCCGAGAAAATGCCGCCGAGGGGGAGCGGGTCTGCCCGTCCGGGGTGGCGGAGGAGCAGGAGAGGATCAGGGTCTCGGAGGGCTTACTGAAGGCTCGCCAGACGAAGAGAAGCTCGTCGGAGGTCAGCCGTTCGGCGCGGTCGGTGAGCTCCACCCCGAAGTCGGCAAGGGTCTCCTTGTCCTGCTCTGTGAGAAGCCCGTCGTCCTTGGGAGTCTGAGGGAACTCCCCCTCGCAAAGTCCCAGCACCAGCATGGCCTTGATGTGATCCACACGGAGAGTGGAGGCAGAGCCCACGGTCACGCAATCGTGGCGGGCGGGTACTGAACCGATATCCGATCCCGAAAAGACCAAGGACAGGGCGGCGTACAGCTCGTCGGGGGACAGAGGCTCAGCGCTCTCCATGACCGAAGCCACGGTAGCCAGAGTCTCGGTGAGGAAGGACCAGAGCCGCACCTGCTCCCCCGCCTCACGGGTCTGCCCCAGAGACAGGTATTCCTCGGCCTGAGAGGTCAGGGTGTCCCGCACCCCCAGATCGCAGAGGTATTCGTACAGAGCGGCGCACTCGGCGGTGACGGTCTCAGCCCCCTTCAGCTTGGTCTCCAGATCCAGAAGGGGAGTCATGACCTTGTAGCGTACCCGATTGGCGGCCTCCAAAATGACCTCGGCGCGCTTGGACATCCCCACCACGTAGCCGTCGGGGTTCATGCTCCACCCCTCCTCGGTCATGCGGCGACCCTCCAGTCTCCAGGTATCCATATATTCGGCGAAGGAATCAATATCCCGCAAGGAAAGCCCTAAAAGTCCCGTCTTGCACAGGGTCAGCACGTCCTCGGCGCGGTATCGGCGGGAAATGCACCGCAAAGCCGTCAGAAGCAGGCGGGCGGCGGGCTTTTCGTTGAGATCGGTGCGCTCGGAGAGGAAGAAGGGAATGCGGTACTGCTCCAGAGCGGCATCCAGCACCCCCGCCCATGCCGAGGTGTCCCGCACCACCACGGCGATCTCGCCGTAGTCGATGCCCTGCTGATTCAGCTCTGAAATGTGAAGCGCGGCGGCGGCGGCCTCGTCATAAGGATCGGGACAGACCACACAGCGAACGGCGCGGGTCTCTTCCTCGGTGACGGACTCCATAGCCTCGGGAGTCAGTCCAAAGTCCCACAGCTCCCGCTCCAGCTTGACAAGGGCGGGGGCGGCCTTGCGGTGGGTTCCGTCCAGCACCTCGTCCTCATAGGGAAGCCCACTGTCCTCGCAAATGCGGGTCAGGCGGTGAACCGTGTCCTTCATGCTGACGAACTGGGGCTGAGACTCGAACCGCCCGCCGCAGCCAAAGGAAACCGTCACGTCCTCCGCCTGCTCGAACAGCGGCCGCAGAACCGCGTACTCCTGCATGGTGAAGCTGGTAAAGGAGTCGATAAAGACCGCCGAGCCCGTAAAGAAGCCGTGCTCCCCGATCTGCCCCGCGGCGCGGAGGATGCGGTCGGCGGGATTTTCCCCGTAGACCTCGGACAAAAGCCCGTCATAGGCGGAGGACACCAACGCCAGATCCCGTAGCTTGCCGTACAGAGGGGCTTTCGGCTCCAGATGGTGAGTCACCCGCTCCAGAGCAGTGGGAGTGATCCCGTTAACCTTCAGCTCCTCGGTAGCGCGGAGCATCTTCTCGCACAGAGACGCGTCGGTAGAGCTTCCATGGGCATAGGTCTCCAGCAGCCCTCCAAGCTCCCGCAGATTCTCCCACATGAGGAGAGACTTCATAGCCCGTGTCACGGTGTGCTGAGCGCGGCCGCCGTAGAGATCAGCCACGGTGTCGCACAAACGGGAAAAGCTCAGCACCGAGAACTGCTGACCCGCCTCGGGGGGCAGAGCCGACAGCAGGTCCCGTTCAGCGGAATACGCCTGCTGCTCGGGGACAATGAGATATACGGGACGGCTCCCCTCGGCACAGAGGGCTTGGATATCCCGTACCATACGGGTAGTCTTACCCGTACCCGGGCGACCGAACAGAAAACGGATCATGGCGTACTCCTTTCATGCCTTGGAATCAGGCTGTTGGATATGCTTCAAATTTGGGTTTGTCGGTGAGATTATCCGTCCTCCCGCCTCTCCGGAGGGGTTCCCAGGGGGCGAAGCCCCCGGGGGTAAAAAGGAGTTTAGGGGGGCGGTGTCGGAGGGGGGAACGCCCTCTGACGCGCGGCGGAAGCCGCA
>JAZNUO010000310.1:0-5799 GCA_045592305.1 Eubacteriales bacterium
TCTCCCGATATGGGTTTTGTCCGCGCCGCCGTCAAGCCCTTCGCGGGGCTGCTCCTCACCCCCCTGTCGGTCAAGGGGGGGGCCCTCCACGCCATAGAGACCGTGTTGGGCGACCGCGCTCCCTTGGGACATCTGACCGAGACCCTTGCGGATCTTGCCCACCCCGCCGCCGACCGCCGCGGCTACAGGATCGGACCCTTCGTGGGCTACCGCTACTACGATACTCTGTGCCAAGGCACCGACTGCGGCGCGGTCTACCCCTTCGGTCACGGTCTGAGCTATACCAAATTCCGCTACTCCTTCATCAAGGTCAGTCCCGACGGCTCGGTCACTTTTACCGTCCGTAACGTGGGTAATCGGGCGGGTGTCGCCATCCCTCAAGTGTATGTCGGCATCCGACGTTCCGCCGTCCTGCGCCCCCAAAAGGAGCTGGTGGGATGGGCATACGTTCCCCTGAAGCCCCAAGAGAGAAAAACAGTCACCCTTCCGTGGGGAGACCCGCTCTCCCTGTCCGAGGGTGTCCGTGAGAAGGGGATCTACCGCCTGTCCGTGGGGGAATCGGTCTCGGATATCCGCCTGACCGCCACTTTCCCCGCGGGGGAGAGCGCGGTGCCCCCCGACAACGCAAAGCTCCACGAGTATCTTCCCACCGCCACCAACATCCACACAGAACGCTACGTAATGGAGGCCGAGTATACGCCTATGAAACCCTCACTTCGCAATCTGCTCTTCGGCATCGCCGCCCTCGCGCTGGCGCTGAGCGTGAAAATCTACGACATCGTATCGGTCTCGAATTCGGTGTTTTTGAATATCGTGGCAGGGCTTCTGGCTGTGGGCTCGGTGTTCTTCTTCGTGCTGGAATTTCTGGATCGCAAGAAGCAGTTCGCCCGTGAGCGGGTGGCGCTGGAGGAGGCCAATGCCGCCCTTTTCGCCGAGGCCGCCGACATCCCCGTTCCCTCCTCGGATGCCCTTTTTGAGCTGGCGGCCCGTGAAGCCGCCGCGGATGAGGAAGGGGAACAGACCGATTCCCGTGCCGAGGAGGTGGATCACTTCCTGGATGCCGACCCCGCCCTGACCTTCCCCGTGGTCATAGAGGCCTTCACCACCCTGGCCGTCGAAAAGGGTCTGATCCCCCATGGACATACGGTCAGAGATCTCTTCGCCGCCATGGCCTCCTCCCGCCTCACGGTCACAAAGGGGCTGAGCGGTGAGGACTTTGCCGCTCTGGTGTCCCTGCTGGGCGAGTATTTCGGCTGCCCTGCCTCCCTCGACACCGTTGACGGGACCTATACCGATGAGGCCGCCCTGCTCTTTGGCAGCAGCGAGGAGGGGGATACCGTCCGCCGCGGGGCGCTGAACGCTATTGCGGCCGCCCGCCGCGATCCCCGCGCCGTCCAGATCGTCGCGCTGGACAACGTGAGCCTTGAGAATATTTCCGACTACCTCGTCCCCTATGCCCGCTATGCCCGCGCCCCCCACAGCACCTGCGCTGTGACCACCCGGGACACCGAAGGGAATGACGTGACCTACCTCCTTCCCGAGAACCTGTGGTTCGTGCTGAACCTCCGCGAGGGCGAGGGACTTCACCGTATGCCCGACTACCTCACCGAGGTGGCCGCCGTGGTGACGCCCGTCCTTGAGTCCGCCGAGCCCACCCCCACCCACACCGATTTCGCCCCCTTCCGCTACGGTCAGATGCTCTATCTCTGTGACCGCCTGAGGTCCGCCTTCTCTCTGGAGGAGGATACCTGGAAGCGCATCGACCGTCTGGAGTCCTACGCCGCCCGCCTGGGTGGGTTCAGCCTCACCAATAAGCTCTGGCTGGGGCTGGAGGGCTATCTCTCGGTGATCCTGACCGTAGAGCCCGACCCCGCCGCCGCGCTGGACGAGGCGCTGGCTGCCCGCCTGATGCCCGCCCTCATCGCCTCTCTGTCGGGAAAGGTTCCCGCGGACGAACGGAGCCTGACCGAGACTCTGGATGCCGTTCTGGGCGATGGCAATACCACCCTCTGCCGCAAGACCGTCAAGGAGTCGGGGGCAGACCTCACCTGACATTTTCGGGAGGACATTCATGCAACGTCTACCAAATCTGAACATCGCCATCCTTGCGGGGGATGGGGGCATTCTACCCCTCCTGACCTCGGGGACGGCCATCGTGGTCTATATCTTCCTTATTCTGTCCGTCATCGCCGTTCTGGTGCTGGCGGTGCTGTGGGGCGGCCGCGAAAAGAAACCGCCCGAGACCGGGACGGAACCCCCCGCCCTCGATGGCTCCGCCCTCCCCTTTGCCGACGGGAACGCCACCGAGAACCCCGCCGCGAGCCGCTTCTGTATGCTGACCCGCATCGAGGAGAACCGCCACCGCTACGGGCACACCCGCTACGACACCACGGTCACTCTCGACCGCTTCTGCGAGGACTTCCGCAACTACGCGGCGTATCAACTCAAGCTCTACTACGACATCGACGATATCCGCCGCTTCATCGCGGGCATGGCGGTGTCGAAAATTCTCATTTTGCAGGGTATGTCGGGCACGGGTAAGACCTCGCTCGCCCACGCCTTCGGTGAGTTTGTGGACAACCGCTCCACCGTCATCCCCGTCCAGCCCATGTGGAAGGAGAGAACCGACCTCATCGGCTACTACAACGAGTTCACCAAACGCTTCAACGAAACCCTCCTGCTGGAGAAAATGTACGAGGCCAACTACTCGGGGGATATGTACGTCACGGTGCTGGACGAGATGAACATCGCGCGGGTGGAATACTACTTCGCCGAGTTCCTCTCCCTTCTGGAGCTCCCCAACCCCGAGGAACGCTACCTCACCGTAGTTTCGGACACGTGGGCAAGCGACCCCGCGGGACTGAGGGACGGCCGCATCAGGCTCCCCGTGAATATGTGGTTCATCGGCACCGCCAACAACGACGACTCCACCTTCGCCATCTCGGATAAGGTCTACGACCGCGCCATGGTGCTCGATCTCGACCGCAAGAGCGAACGCTTCGTCGCCCCCAAGACCAAGCCCCTCTATATCTCCGCCGACCACTTCGCAAGGCTCGCCGAGGCCGCCACCAAGGAGTACGCCGTCAGCAGCCGCAACCGCGCGAGACTGCAAATGCTGGATCAGTACCTCATCGAGCACTTCCACATCACCTTCGGCAACCGCATCATGAAGCAGATCCATACCTATATCCCCGTATTCATCGCCTGCGGCGGAGACGAGCTGGTGGCTCTGGACGATATTCTCGCCAAAAAGGTCATCCGCAAGCTGGAGACCCAGAATCCCATCTACCTCCGCGGCGCGGCGGAGGGGCTGCTGGGCTACCTCGACGAGCTCTTTGGCCCCGACCGCATGACCGCCTGTAAGGAGGCCATACAGAGGCTGAGACGAAACGCCTGAGAAAGATACAGAGATACAAGATACGATACAAGATATGCGAAAGCCATACAGAGACTCGCGTTTTCTATCTTGTATCTTGTGTCTCGTATCTCGTATCTTGTATCTCGTATCTCTGTATCCCGCATCTTCTCCCATTTCATTACCGTTTTTCCGAAAGGAGCCCGCCCATGTCCGCCATGAACCAATCCGACGCCTACTATCGGGCGCTTCTGGCCTATAAAAAACTGACCGACGAGCAGAGAGACTGCCGGCGGGACAGCCGCGCCTTTGCCGAGGCCGAGGGGGCTGAGCGTGTCACGGTCACTCGCATGATCTGTACCGTGGACGAGGCGTGGATAGATGCCATCGAGGCGGGGCTCGTTCACATCGAGAAGGCCATCAAGGAGGAGAGGCAGTTCATCTACTCCAACGGCGAGGTCATCCCCATCGAGAAGGTCAAGCACGTCTCCAAGGACTCGGTGGAGCATCTCGCCCGCCATGCCGAGCTCATCACCCGCGCCCCCGAGGGGGAGGATCTCATCCCCGATAAGCTCTACACGGTGGAGCGGCTCAGCGACTACGCTGTCTACGAGAACCGCTTCCTTTATATGCTCCTCTGCTACCTGCGGGACTTCGTCACCCTCCGCTACCAGAAGATTCTGGAGCTGACCAACCGCTATGAGGGACACCTGATTCTGGATAAAGAGATCACTGCCTTCGGGCGTACCGTTACGGTGAAGCTCGACCTCACCGACCACCGTCGGGACGATCCCTACCTCCGCGAGCATAACCCCGCCAAGACCCTCATCGACCGCATGGATCTCATCCGCAAAACCGTGCTGGCGTTTCTGGCGACCCCCCTCATGGAGAGCGCGGGTAAGGCCGCCCTTCTGAAGCCCCCCATCACCAAGACCAACGTCCTGAAAATGGACAACAACTTCAAGGGCGCGGTGGCTCTCTACGATTACATCATCGCCTACGAGGGGGACGGCTACACCGTCACCGAGGACAATCGGGAAATATCCCCCTTCGGCGATGCCCTGCGGGAGGATATGGCCGAGGCAGAGCTGCTTTTGACCCACCTCACCTACCGCTACGGCCTGGACATCACCCCCGCCCTCAAGGCCAATCTGGAACGGGACGAAAGCATCGCCCGCCAAGCCGAGTTGAAAGCCCGCGCCGACGCTCTGGAGCTGCTCCGCCGCCGCCTGGAGCGGGACGGGGAAGCGCCCGAGACCTACATTCTGGAGCTGGAAAAGCTCACCCGCGCCCTCCGAAACGAGCTGGACCGTCTGGACCCCCTCTACGCCGAGCTGGATCAGCACAGGCAAGCCGAGCTGAGCCTCGCTGACAGGGTAAGCGGCCTCACCGCCCGCATCGAGGGCTTTGACGAGGAGCTGAGACAGGCCGAAGCCGCCCGCCTGGAGGCCGAGCAGGAAACCGAGCTTCGCCACCGCCGCGAGCAGGCAAGCCTTATGGAGGCTCAATCCGCCGAGAAGGCGAGCTGGGCAGAGCGTGCCGAGTCCGAGCGCGCCGCCCATCGGGAGGAGATTGCCGCCCTGAAGGCTGAGATCGCCCGCAAGCAGACCGAGCTTGACCGCGCCAACGCCGCCTACGTCGAGCTGACCGCCGAAAAACGTCTCCTCCACGCCCAGGTCATGGGTCAGAGAGCCATCCAAAAGGGAGTGACCCCTGCCGAAATGGAATCCTTGACCGATAAGGACAGCTTCGACGAGCTGGAGCGGGAGCTGGAGGCCTTTATCAAACTCTACGAAAGGGTCTGGAAGCAGACCAAGCGCAAGATCCGCAAGGATATTCTGAATCCCAAATACATCAAGGGGCAGAGCGGCAAGCAGTAAGCCCGCCGCACGGTATATATGAAACAGAAACTGACCAAAAAGACCCGCAAACGGCTCATTATCCTCACGGTGATTCTGGAGCTGATTCTGGCCGCGCTGGTGATCTACGGCATTGCCAGCGGCACTCTTCGGGACTCTCTCGCGGGAGGCATCGTCGTCATTCTCCTGCTCCTCATTCCCGTCCTTCTGGTGGCGCTCCTGATCGCCGTGGTGTTCGGGAAGAGGAAGCCCGACTCCAACGCCGAGCCTCCCGCCAACCCGACCGAAGTCCCCGCCGAAGCCGAAACCGACTCCGCGAGCCGCTTCTGTATGCTGACCCGCATCGAGGAGAACCGCCACCGCTACGGACATACCCGCTACGACACCACGGTCACTCTCGACCGCTTCTGCGAGGACTTCCGCAACTACGCGGCGTATCAACTCAAGCTCTACTATGACATCGACGATATCCGCCGCTTCATCGCGGGCATGGCGGTGTCGAAAATTCTCATTTTGCAGGGTATGTCGGGCACGGGTAAGACCTCGCTCGCCCACGCCTTCGGTGAGTTTGTGGACAACCGCTCC
>JAZNUO010000311.1:0-2508 GCA_045592305.1 Eubacteriales bacterium
GAAGTTCAAGAGGAGGAACGGGATCGAGTGGTGAGACGTTCCCCCCCCCCATAAAAAAAACAGGTGTTTCCCTGACGGAAGCACCTGTTTTCGTATGTATGGGGTCACAGTACCTTTTGCAGGATATACCGCCGCTCGTACTCGTACTCCGCCGCGTCGGCCTTGTAATCGTCCTCGTTGGGGTAGCCCCGCTTGACCGTGACCTCACGGATCACGGTAAAGCCCATGCGCTCGTAGAGGGCGAGCTCCTCCTCGCACAGCTCGGGGAGGCGATCCTCCATGGTGTAGGCCTCCGCATGGGTGTAGCCCTGCCGCTTGGCGTTGGTCAGCACACAGTTCAAAAGCTTTTCTTCCAGACCGCAGTTGCGGAAATAGCGGGAGACCAGCAGCTCGGCGATGGCGAGGATCCTTGACCCCTCGGGGGCGGTGGGGATGGCTCGCTCCTCCTCGGGAATGGGGAGACGCTTGTACGCGCTCTTTTCCTTACAGTTGCAGAAGGCCAGCATGATATCAAGGTAGCCCGCAAAAACGCCTGTCAGAGTCCCCTCACTCACCAGCCGCTCGGCCAGCTCGCCGTTGCGTACCCGCCACTCAATGGATCTGTACAGGGAGGCGTGGGTGTAGCGCAAGGACGCTTCCATGGCAGCGGTCTCCTCCCGTGTCGTGTCCCACGCGGTACTGAAATTGAAGTGGTAGGGACTGCCTATCTGTTGCTCACAGAATTTCAAATAGTTTCGCGCGTCGTAGTGCAGGGCGCGGCAACGGATCACCTCATCTACCATACGCCGCTTCAGCCCCTCGGCGGCGGGATGGGCAAACAAGCTATCGTGGAACATCAGAAATTGATAGGTTTCATTCCCAACTCCCGGCTTCGGGACATGGTCGTATTGCAGACGGTCAAAGAGGGGGGTTCGGTAAGGAATCCGCTCAGGGGGCAAAGTGTCTACGGCGCGCGCCTCCTCGTAGGCTTTGGTGAGGTAGCGGGCATACCCCTCGTCGTCCCCCACATCGCGGCACAGAAGGGCTTCTTTGACCGACAGCTCACGCAACCCGAGATCGTGAAGGTTCTGTTCGTCTCCCAAGAGGGAATCCAGCATGGTATGCGCCGTCTTAATGGCTTCGGGGGTACCGTAGGAAAACAGGGCGTTGTACAGATTGCAAACGGCATTCTTGAGGGCTTGCTGCTTTTTGGCGTGTCGGGTCTCCTCGTCCAGAAAGCGCTCCATCACTCTCTCCTTCTCGGAGCCATTGTAGTCCAGCGCTTCGGCATAGGCCCGATCCTTGTCTCCTTGGGCAAGATAGGCCTCCGCCAGCATGGAGCGGTAGGTGGGCCAGTCGGGATCCTTACGGCACAAATAGTGAAGGCCCATGATCGCCCGCTCGATATACCGCTGTGCCCCGATAGGATTACTTTTTCCGATGAACAGCTCGTCGCAGGCGCGGCGGTACAGAAACGTCTCGTCGTCGGGAAACTCCTCCAGAGCCTCCAGCGCGACCATCAAAGAATATGCGGACCCGAGGGGGCATGCCTTCTGGTATTTTTCCTCCAGCTCCTGCCGTCTGTTGCCACCGAGCAACTCATTGACCCCGATCCCCAGCTCCTTGGACAGGGGGAGAAGCAGGGTAATATCCGGCATGGTCTGCCCCGTCTCCCACTTGGAGATGGCCTGGGGAGACACGCCCACGGCTTGGGCAAGTGCCTCCTGGGTCAGTCCCCGCTCGCGGCGGAGGCGGCGGATGGTAGCGGAGACGGCGGCGGGATTGGTCGCGGGGGTGGGGGTGGGCATGGCGGGTCCTCCTTTTTTGGGGTGTGGGTCTCTGATTTCAAGGCCATACAGGGCCTTGTTTATAATTCCTTCTGCATGATGAAATACCGTCCATCCAGCTCGCTTGACAGGTCGCGGATGACCGTAAATCCCGCTTTTTCATAGAGGGACAGAAGGGAGTTGAACCGTTCCTTGTCCGACTCCATCCGCTCCAAGGGGTAGACCTCGGCGTGGGTGAAGCCCCTCCTTTTGGCGTCGGTCAACGCCCGATCCAACAGCATTTCTTCGATCCCGCTGCTTGGGAAGAAGCGGGAGGTCATTATCTCCACAATGGCAAGGGTCTTTGCGCCCTCGGGGGCGGTGGGAACGGCGCGCTCCGCCTCCTCAAGACCAAGGCCGATATACTTATCCTTGTCCCCGCAGTTGCAAAAGCCCAAGACGGTCTCCCCGAAGCAGGCGACGAGTCCCGTCATGGTTCCCTCGCTCACCAGCTTTTCCACGAGAGCACGGAAACGGTCCAGCATCTCCGCTTCCGCATAGCCGGGGAACCGCAGGGACGTGCACATATCCTTCGCGTCCACGTCAGAGTCCCATTGAACACCGAAATCGAAATAGCTTTCTTCATTGATATGCTGACAGCAAAAACGGAAATACTCTCGCCAGTTATGCTTCATCAGGAGACGGCACACGAACTGCTCCTTTACGATGCGCCGACGCAAGCCCAGGACGGCGGGGTGGGACA
>JAZNUO010000312.1:0-1806 GCA_045592305.1 Eubacteriales bacterium
CCCCCTTTCAAGAACTTTCAAAAAAGCATTATTTACCAATGATTTATTGAAAGTTTTGAAGATTCCAAAGGGACTTTTTCAAAAGTCCCTTTGGTGGGGTGCAGGGGTGAAACCCCTGCCCGCTAAACCCCAATTTGAACATTTTGCAATCGTCCACGGGGATCATTACCGAATAAAGTCCTCCATCTCGGACAGTCTCGCGCCGCCCGTTGCGGCCACCACGTTATTGAGGAAGATCACGTCGTCCACGCCCTTGGAGGACACCAGCTCGGACAGAGTGCCGTTGTAGTAGCGGTAATCCACCACGTAGACGTACTCGTAGCTGTCCACGAGGAAGGGAGCGAAGGCGTTACCGAAGGACTCCTTGACCAGCAGGACGGTGGTTCCCTTCCGATCCGCGCGGATATTGTCATTGTGGATCTCTATGAGGGGATGGTCGCCCATGAGGAAGCAGTTGTACTTGGAGGCCGCCGCGGCGTAGAAGGTGTCGGTGTCCTTGCGCACCACGCCGCCGCGATAGCGGGTACGGTCGCCGCCGTCAGCGTCGTAGATGTACTCGTCGTTGGTACCCATGGGGATATAGGCCTCCACACTGTCGGGATTGTTCCCCATGGCGGCGGGCTGCCCCGTCTTACTGTACAGGGTGCCGAGGAAGCCCCCGAAGGTCAGCTTCTCGTAAGAGGACAGCGGGGTGGGGGCGATGCCCGCCGACTGACAGTAGGCCTCGTAAGCGTAATACGCGCCCGTAGCCGTCCAGTGGTGGTCGGTGCGGAAGTAGATGTACTCGTCCTTGTGGGCCATGAGGGCGGCGTAGGCACCCACGGTGTGGACGTCCTCGTTCATGCCCGAATACATGTAGCGGATGGCCTGGTCGGCGTCGGGGAGCTTGTGCTGATCCTGCACCTCGGCGCTGAGGACGAAGCTGTAGTGGAGGGGAATGATGAGATCGTAGACCTTGGCCTTGCCCTCCAGCGCGGCGGCGGCCTTGTTCATGAGCGAAGCATAGGTCTGGGCGTTGACTTGGGAGAAGGAGTACAGCTCGTAGGCGGTGTCTCCCACCAGATAGTAGCCACCCACCTGCTCACCGCCCTCACCGCCATTGGTGGGGCGGTCAACGGGGGTATTGGGATCCATGGGGCCGTCGGGGATGGTGTCGCCGACATCCCCTTGCTGGAACTGCTCGCCGCGGAGTCCAAAGAGGGACTGAATACCGTGGTAGGCCTTGATGAAGCCTTCCCGCCCGGGGAAGGTGTCGGCGTACCACAAAGAGACCTGATCGGTGAATTCTCCCGACAGGAAGGACTCCACCGTAAAGGCGGGGAACTCGGTCAGCTCCCGCTTCTCGGTCTCGGAGGCGGCGGGGCGCAAAAACCAGCAGAGTCCTGCGCGGAAGCCCACGCAGAGAAGCAGGACGGGGAGAGCGAGGCCTACGAGCTTGGCCTTGTCCGATATGGGTGCGCGGGGTTTGTTGTTGTTGTCTTGATGATTCATAGATACCTCGTATCAGAAGCGGAAATACAGGAAGGGATTGTAGCTGTCACCCACCAGAGCCAGAGCCGAGAGGATCAGCAGAACGATGGGGGCGGCCACAGCCACGGTATTGGTCACGGCGCGGGCAAGAGTCCCGACAGTACCCTCCTTTTCGGCGGCGGCGGTGAGTCGCTTGGAAAGGAAGGGGATGATGGGGGAGCAGGCGATCATGGCCACCAACAGGATGAAGAGGTAGCTCTTCAGGGTGTAGTGGGCGTTGTCACCGCCCCAGCCTTGGGAGAAGGCAAAGAGAGACTTCAGGGCGTGACCCATGAG
>JAZNUO010000313.1:0-10450 GCA_045592305.1 Eubacteriales bacterium
GGGTAAAGGTGGTATCCTTCATGCCCAGAGGCTCGAAAATTTCTTTGGTGACGAACTCATTGTAGGGCATCCCCGAGGTCAGCTCCACCAGTCGGGCGCAAACGTCGAAGGCGGCGGTGGGGCTGTACATCTGCGCCTCGGCGGGCTGGAAGTCCAGCTTGAGGGTAGAGAAGTAGTTCACCACGTGCTCCAGATCCTGTCTGTCCGCCTCGGTGCCCAGCCCCTGACGGTTGCCCAGCTCCCCCGCGTGGAGTCCGTTTTGGTGGGACAAAAGGAGGCGGGGGGTCAGCAACCGCTTGGCGGGCTCCTTGGCCGCTACCTGACCGTCCTTCAGCTCCCCCACCCACATATCCCCGAATTGGGGCAGCAGCTCGGTGATGGGCTGATCCAGACCCAGCTCTCCTCGGCTGACCTGAATGAGGGTGGCGACGGCGGTGATGGGCTTGGTCATGGAGGCCAGACGGAAGATGGCGGTATCTCCGTTCTCAGCGGTCAGGGGTATATCCCGCCCGTAGCTCCACTTGCCGTTGTAGGCCTTATAGATTTCCTTACCGTCCTGCATAACGCAAAGACCCGTACCGCCGATCCGTCCGTCGGCCATATCCTCCGCGGTGCGCTTTTTCAGCATTTCGGTCAGCTTTTCCCGATTCAGATATTTCATGGGGGCATCCCTCCGTTTTCGCGAAAATTCCCATACGGGTACAGGTTCATTCTATCACAAATAAAAAGGTTTGTCAATCGGCGTTCCGCAATATTCGGGCAAATTGCTCCCGCGGAATGACCGAACCGCTTCAGGCGGAATGGATTTTCCTTTTTCAGCCATTTTTGACCGTACATAAAGACGGCGCGGCGGCGGCACACTATGTTTGGATGAACAGGCATCCCAAACGGTTTCGTTTCGGGATGTGCCATCCCTCTGTGAACTGCCCTCCCCGTTCCTTGGGGAGAGAAAGGATAGGTTCTCTCAACATGATGATTATGGATCGCATCGCGCTGATCATCTCCATCATCGGCGCGCTGAACTGGGGCAGCATCGGTCTGTTCCAGTTCGATCTCGTATCCTGGGTCTGCGGCGGCGCCTCCACCGTCGTGGCGCGGATCATCTACACCGTGGTCGCCCTGGCGGGTGTGTGGTGTATTTCCCTGCTCTTCCGCTCCCGCGATTCCTACGAAGCCCTGGATTCCTGATCCCCTCTCCCCTCTGTCCTCGGATAGAGGGGATTTTTTCGGTGATCTCCCCCCAAAAAAGCAAGAAGCCGCCCCCCGAGCGGAGGCGGTTGAGATTCAGTTTGTTACTGTTCAGCCAATATTTCAAATTTGGGTTTGTCGGCAGGGGCTCTGCCCCTGCACCCCGCTTAAACCCTTCTTGAAAGTCTCCTCGCTTTCGCTCGGTGCAAATTCGCCTTCGGCGAAGTTTGCGAAGGGTTTAAGAATCCCAAGGACTTTCAATAAAGGTATATTTATCAATACTTTTTTGAAGGTTCTTGAAGGGTGTCCAGAGGGTAACTTCTTGCAAGAAGTTTCCCTCTGGCGTTCTCCTCGCCTCCCTTATAAACCCCAATTTGAAGGTGACTGAGCAGTAACCTCAGTTTTTAGAGTGTGGGCGGACGAGGGTCAGGGTCTCGATCCGCTTCAGTCCCAGAGAGCGGAGGAATTCGTCGGCTCGGAGCTCCAGCTCGGGCTGCTCCACCCAAGAGGGAGCGTGGGCATCCCAGCCCAGAATGACCGGATTGCCCACGACGGCGGCCTCCTCCCAGAAGGCGGGGTTGGGGTAGTGGCGGTGAGTACCCAGACCCAGAAGGTTGTACTCCAAGGGCACGCCGCAGGCCTTGGCCTCCCGACAGAGACGGCGCATCTCCCCGCGGTAGACCGTCTCATCCCCCGTAAAGCGGACAATGTCGGGATGGACGAAGCAGGAAAAGGCCCCCGTGTTCAGCCCCTCGGCGCACTGATCCACGTAGTGGGAGAGCACCGCCTCGCTGTCGGTGGGAGCCCCCGTGTAGGCGCCTCCCTTCTCAAAATCCAGAAAATGCTGACCCAGAATGAGGTACTCGTAGGGGTAGGGCTCCAGCATACGGAGCATACCGTCAAAGAAGGCAGGCAGATACTCGGCCTCAAAGCCGATGTGGATATCGACCTCCCCCCGATACTCCTCCTTGAGGGCACAGAGGGTCTGGACGTAATCAGCGACCTCCTCGGGCTGCATCCGCATGCCTGAACGGAAGTCGGTATAGGGCTGGGGGACGTGGTCGGCAAAGCCGAGTATCTTGAAGCCCTCCCCCAGGGCGGCTTCAATATACCGCCGCTCGCCCTGTTCGGCGTGGTTGCAGCGGTGGGTGTGGGTGTGGTAATTGGTTTTCATAGGGGTAGTTTGCCTCGGTTTCCTTGCATATATGTGGACGGGGGAGAAACTGGACGCATTTGGACGGTCGTCACTGCCAGCTCTCCACGAACCGCAGCATGACCTCGGTGGCGGTCTTGGCGGCGGCGGCGAGGAAGGTGGGGTAATCGGCGAAGGCGTTCTCGTCCCCGCCGTCGGAGATGGCGCGGAGAATGCCGTAGGGCACGCGGTTGACGTAGCAGACCTGACCGATGGCGGCTCCCTCCATCTCGCAGGCGATGACGGGCTTGTCCGCAGTGTCAAAGGCGGTCTTGATGCGCTCCTTGTCGGCGGTGCGGCAGATGAACTGATCCCCCGAGGCCACGGTGCCCCGCATATAGGGGACTCCCTCGCTGCCCACGGCGGCGGCCAGAGCATGGGTCACGGCGGGATCGGTAGGGATGTAGATGATATGGATGCCCGAGATCAGCCCCACGGGATCCCCGATGGGGGAGGTGTCCATATCGTGCTGCACCACCTGCTCTGCCAGCGCGATCTGACCGATGGACAAGGACTCGGACAGAGTCCCCGCCACGCCGCTGTTGATGATGCAGTCGGGAGCATACTTCAGGATCATGGTCTGGGCGCACATAGCGGCGAATACCTTTCCGATGCCGCATTTGGCGCAGACCACGCGCTTGCCCTTCAGATCGCCGTAGACAAAGGTCATGTTGCCCACGGTCTCGGTTTCGGTGTTTTCCATAGCGTTGCTGAGTGCCTCCACCTCGATCTGCATAGCGCCGATGATGCCGATGGCGGCTTTCTTGACGGTTTCCATTTTACGTCCTCCGTTTGACGGTTTTTTCTTGGAAATATTGTACCACACGGCGCGGTCTTTGTCAAGAGAGGGGCTGAATTTGCCGCCGTGGGCCCCCTCTCAGGTGGGTTCTCTCCCTGCCGTGTTGGTGATTCTGCCCAATTTGTCGTCCCTTTGTCTTTGGAAATTTCACGGATATTTTCAAAAGATTTTTTTCAAAAACCCTTGCAAAATCAAGGGAAATGTGCTATTATATAGGAGTATATGTGTGGCCTTACCACATACCCTCTCAGATGAGGTAAGGTTGGAGCATAAATTTATGCTAAGAGGAGGACAAACTCATGCCGAACATTAAGTCTGCTAAGAAGCGCGTGAAGGTGACTGAGACCAAGACCCTTCAGAACAGGATGTTCCGTTCTCAGATGAAGACCGACATCAAGAAGTACCAGGCCGCTCTGGCCGCCGGCGATATGGCTGCCGCTCAGGAGCTGTACAAGGCCGCCGTCAAGAAGATCGACGTGGCCGCTTCCAAGGGTATCATCCACAAGAACGCCGCCGCTCACAAGAAGAGCGCATTCACCAAGGCTCTCAACAGCCTGAACGCTTAATTTGTAAGCCCAAAAAACACCGCTACGGTCTACTCAAGCCGTGGCGGTGCTTTTTTTGTAAATTTGGATGTAACTATTTTCAAATTGGGGTTTATCGGGCAGAGCCCGTCACGCGCCCCAAGGGGGCGCATATCGATCC
Source organism: Eubacteriales bacterium (assembly GCA_045592305.1). Taxonomy (GTDB): domain Bacteria; phylum Bacillota; class Clostridia; order Oscillospirales; family CAG-272; genus CAMEON01. The sequence continues at coordinate 3,885 of JAZNUO010000313.1, forward strand.
GATTCGGGCAAGACCGAATCGGAATATCGAGTGCGTAGTGAAGCGAAGCACATATCGAACGCCGCAAGGCGTATATCGACTGTTTTTTGTCGATATGCACGAGCGGACGAGCCCGCCCGTGCTCGATATACCGCTCGGCGTAGGCCTTCGCGGTTCGATATGCCGCTTTCGCGGCTCGATATGCACCCTTCGGTGCGAGACAATCCCCGATTTTGAGCATCACTCCCCCGCCACGCTCTTGATCCCCGCCGCCACCAAGGGCGCGAGGATCATGCCCCAGACCCCGAAGAGACGGAGCCCCGCGTACATGGCCAAGAGGGAGAGGAGGGGGTGCAGTCCCAGCCCGTCACCGATGAGCTTGGGCTCCAGCACCTGACGGATCAGGGTGGTGACTCCGTAGAGGATCAGCAGCCCGATGCCCAGCTTGATCTGACCCAGAAGCAGACAGACGATCGCCCAGGGGATAAGGATGACTCCCGTCCCCAGCAGAGGGAGGAAATCCACCGCCGCGATGAAGAGCGCCAGAAGAAAGGCGTAGGGCACCCCCAGCACCGCCAGACCGATGAAGGCCTGCAAGAAGGTCAAAAAGCCCAGAAAAAGGCAGGCGCGGAGGTACTGCTTCCCCAGACGGCGGAGGCGGCGACCCATGGGCGGCAGACGGTCACACAGCGGAGCGGGAGTGATACGGGTGAGGAAGCCCCCCACGGCTTTTCCTATGCGCCCGTCGTCGGCGGTGAAGTAGTAGCAGGCCAGCAGAGTGACCGTAATGAAGATGAAGGCCGCAGGAACAAAACCCGCCACGGTCATGGCCGCCGCGGGGATGCGGGAGGTGACGGTCTCGGTCAGACGGGCGACCCCCGCCTCCACCATGCCGTCCACCGACGCGCAGAGATCGGCGTAAAAGGGCGCGTTCTCAAAGCGGCGCAGAAGGGGGATGTGGGAGGATAGGGACTCCACGCGGGAGAGAACGGTCTCCACCGCGGCGGTCAGCCCCTCGGTATCGGCGGCCAGCTCCCCCGCCAGCGCAGACAGCTCTCTGATCCCCCTCCGCACCCCGCCGATAGCCAATCCCGCCACCCCGCCCACAGCGAGAACCACCAGACCCGCCGCGCAGACCCCGCGGGGGAGCTTGACCCGACGGCAGATCCCCTCGGTCAGGGGCTTGATGAGTCTGGACAGAAGCCAGGCCAGCAGAAAGGGGAGGACAATCCCCAACAGGTAGCGAAAGGACAGCCACAGCGCCAAGGCCCCGACGGCGGCGCAGAACAGAATGGCGGCAAGACGTTGCCAAGGGAAGGGAGCGGGGGAGGACATAGGGTCTCCTTTCGGGTGAGGAAGGGCGGCGAGACGGTTTCATTTATGAATAGTATGCGAACCCCGTTGAAAATTATTTCGGAAAGGCAAAAATATCTTGACAAAACTCCGTCGGGATGGTACAATAATACGGTATGTAAAAAATGGGGGATAGCCCCTCGAGAAAGGATTTTTCACATGAGCAACAAGCGTTACAGCAACAAGGGCGTCAACTCCGCCGCCAAAGCGCAGGCCAATGCCGCCGCCGCGCAGGAGAACAAGCGTCAGACCCTCATCATCTGCATCGTGGCCGCGGCCGTCATTCTGCTGGCCATCGTGCTGGCCATCGTGCTGGGCGGCACCGACTCCACCGTGGGCGGCAACAAGGAGACCACTCCCGCCCCCAACCAGAGCACCACCGAGCCTTCCACCGACACCAATGACATCATGGCCGCCATCAAGACCGAGATCGATTCCAAGACGGCAGCCGACTTCACCGAAACCGACAAGACCACCGAGTACGTCAAGCTCAGCATCAAGCACTACGGCGACGTGGTCGTCCGTCTCCGCCCCGACATCGCTCCCATCACCGTGGCCAACTTCCAGAAGCTGGTGGGCGAGGGCTTCTATGACGGTCTGACCTTCCACCGCATCGTGCGGGGCTTCATGATCCAGGGCGGCGACCCCAAGGGAGACGGCTCCGGCGGGTCGGGTACCACCATCAAGGGTGAGTTCGAGATCAACGGCGTTCAGAATAACCTGTCCCACGTGGCCGGTGTCATCTCCATGGCTCGTCTCTCCACTCCCTATGACAGCGCTACCAGCCAGTTCTTTATCTGCAACGACGATGCCGCCGCTAATTCTTTGGACGGTAAGTACGCCGCCTTCGGCTACGTGGTGGCGGGTCTGGACGTGGTTCTGACCGTCTCCGAGGTACCGCTCAAGCCCAACGCCTCCGCGACCGAGACCAGCACGCCCGTGACCCCTGTGGTCATCGAGAAGATCTGCTTCGTGACCGAGAACTGATTGCCCACAAAAACCAAAAAGCCGACTCTCACACCGAGGGTCGGCTTTTTTCGGTTTGCGCGGGACAGGGAGGCGTAGGTCGGGGTGGGCGGTTGCTGCGTGCTTCAAATTGGGGTTTATAGGGGAGGCGGGGGAGCGCCAAAGGGAAACTTCTTGCAAGAAGTTTCCCTCTGGACTCCCTTCAAGAACTTTCAAAAAAACATTACTTGTCAATCCTTTTTTAAGATTTTTTGAGATTCCAAAGAACCTCGCAATATTTGCCAAAGGCAAATTTGCCCCGAGCGGAGCGAGGATGTTTCCAAAAGGTTCTTTGGTGGGTAGCGAAGCGGCGACGCGGTAGTGAATGGATGCCGGTGGCATCCAGAGCCGCGGCGTGACCGAGCCGCAGTGTGACCAGGAGCAGAGCCCCCGCCCGATAAACCCCAATTTTTTGTATCGACGGCATGGTTACACCCCAATTTTTTCGTACCGCTGAATCGTTACCTTGAGTCATACCCAACCGCTCACGGGGGAGGGAAGAAACCTCGGCTTTGAAACGTCCCGTCCCCCCTCCCTGACGCTGCCGGGGGTCAGGATCGCCTCCTCGTCTCTCCCCGCGCTACGAATCAAAAAGCAACAAATCCCCCGCATATTAACAAAAAATTCATACAATTTCCCCCGAGATGTGATATAATAAAGGCACTGTATGCGTATAAGGGCGGTCCGTGCTCTTTGCGTGAAAAACATCGTACATACTCGGAGGTAGCTATGGCAGAACTGAAAATGCTTGCGATTGACCTCGGCGCGTCCAGCGGCAGAGGCATCGTCGGTTCTTTTGACGGAGAGAAGCTCACCCTGCGTGAGAATCACCGCTTCTCCAACGATCCCATGTTCGTGAACGGCCGCTTCACCTGGGATATCCTGCGCATCTATTTTGAGATCAAGAACTCCATCACCAAGACCGTCATCGACGGCGACAACGTTACCTCTATGGGTATCGATACGTGGGGCGTGGACTACGGTCTGATCGATAAGAACGGCCGCCTCATGGCCAACCCCACCCACTACCGCGATACCCGCACCGTGGGCATCACCGACTACATGGAGCCCACCGTCTCCGCCGAGGAGGTCTACAAGACCACCGGTATTCAGGCCATTGACTTCAACACCCTGAACCAGCTCGCCGCCGAGATGCGTGACGATCCCGACATCCTCGCCCGCGCCGAGAAGATGCTCTTCATCCCCGACCTGCTCAACTACTTCCTCACCGGTAAGATGGCCACCGAGTATACCATCGCCTCCACCGGTATGATCCTTGATGCCGCCAAGCGCGACTTCGCCTTCGACCTCACCGATAAGCTGGGCATCAAGCGCAGTCTGTTCTCCCCCATTGTCCAGCCCGGCTACAATCTGGGCGGTCTTTTGCCCTCTATCACCGAGGAGGTGGGCAAGAACGACATCAACGTCTACACCGTGGCCTCCCACGATCCCGCCTCCGCCGTCATGGCCGTCCCCTCTCAGGCGGACGATTTCATCTACATCAGCTCGGGCACTTGGTCGCTGATGGGCATGGAGCTGAACCGGCCCCTCATCAACGATGCCACCCGCGCCGCCAACTTCACCAACGAGGGCGGTATCAACGGCACCATCCGCTTCCTGAAGAACATCATGGGTCTCTGGATCATTCAGGAGTCCCGCCGTCAGTGGAAGCGCGAGGGTAAGGACTACAGCTTCGCTCAGATGGAGGCTTGGGCTAAGGAGGCTACTCCCTTCCAATCCCTCATCAACCCCGACCACGCATCCTTCAACACCCCCGGCAATATGCCCGAGAAGATCCGCGAGTTCTGCCGCGTCACCGGTCAGCACGTTCCCGAGACTACGGGCGAGGTGGTTCGCTGCATCTACGAGTCCCTCGCTCTGAAGTACCGCCACACCGTGGAGAACATCCAGAGCCTGCGCGGTAAGAAGGCCACCATGATCAACGTGGTGGGCGGCGGCACCAAGGACCACTTCCTGTCCCAGATGACCGCCGATGCCTGCGGTCTGGAGGTCTCTGCCGGTCCCGAGGAGGCTACCTCCATCGGAAACCTCCTGGCCCAGATGATGGCCGTGGGTGCCATCAAGGACCTGTCCGAGGCGCGTCAGGTGGTCGCCAACTCCTTCGAGGTCAGGCACTACGCTCCCTGCGCTGATCGCGGCGCGTGGGATGAGGCCTACGGCCGCTTCGTCAAGCTCCTGTAATAGAAAATCAGCCCTTCCGCGGCATCCGTGGGGAACAGTCTCCATGTGGGTGGCGCGGAAGGACTTTTGACTATCACGGCATAAATGCCGAAAAAACCTCTCGATTTCTATCGGATTTTGTCTAAAATACAGATAAGGAAAGGGTTTCCGACATGAAAGATTTACTGTACGGCGAATTGACAGTCATTGGTATGCAGGGCTCCGAGGCCTTTGTGGAGAAGGTGGATAACTACCTCAAGGAGTGGCGCCGCCACGGTGCTGAGGACACCTACCTCGCTCACGTTTCCTGCCCCCGCTTCGGCTCGGGTGAGGGTAAGTCCATCATCAAGGAGTCCATGCGCGGTCAGGACGTTTACATCTACTGCGACGTTTTCAACTACGGCGTGACCTACAAGATGCACGGTATGATCGTCCCCATGAGCCCCGATGACCACTACGCCGACCTCAAGCGCGTCATCGCCGCTATCGGCGGTAAGGCCCGCCGCATCACCGTCATCATGCCCATGCTCTACGAGGGTCGCCAGCACAAGCGCACCACCCGCGAGTCTCTGGACTGTGCCATGATGCTCCAGGAGCTGGTGAATATGGGCGTTTCCAACATCATCACCTTCGACGCTCACGATCCCCGCGTGGCTAACGCCATTCCCCTGTCGGGCTTCGATAACGTCCTGCCCAACTACCAGATGATCAAGGCTCTGGTGAGAAGCGTTCCCGACGTGATCATCGACAAGGACCACGTGGTCATGATCTCCCCCGACGAGGGCGCTATGGGTCGCTGCATTGCCTATTCTAACTGCCTGTCCGTGGACGTGGGTATGTTCTACAAGCGCCGCGACTACTCCACCATCGTCAACGGCAAGAACCCCATTCTGGAGCACAAGTATCTGGGTCAGGATCTCCACGGTAAGGACGTTATCATCGTGGACGACATGATCTCCTCGGGCGGCTCCCTTCTGGATGTGGCTACCCAGCTCAAGCAGGTCTACGGCGCTAAGCGTGTTTTTAACTTCGCCACCTTCGGTCTGTTCACCGATGGCTTCGCCGCCTTCGATGAGGCCTACGAGAAGGGCATCATCGACAAGATCTTCACCACCAATCTGGTCTACCGCAAGCCCGAGATCCTGAAGAAGCCTTGGTACGTGGAGGTCAACATGGCCAAGTACGTGTCCTACATCATCGACACCCTCAACCACGATACCACCATCTCCAACCTGCTGGATCCCAACGCCCGCATCGCCAAGCTCCTGGAGAAGCACCGCGCGGAGCTGGCGGAGCAGGGTCAGATTGCTATGAACTTCGACGGCAATCAGTAATTTCTTCCTATGAAAAAAAGGACGGTTCACTTGACTGTGAGCCGTCTTTTTTGCAGGTGATGGTTTAAATTTGGGTTTTTCGGCAGGGGCTCTGCCCCTGTTCTCGCTGCGGCTCGGTCACGCCGCGGCTCTGGATGCCACCGGCATCCATTCACTACCGCGTCGCCGCTTCGCTACCCGCCAAAGGGACTTTTGGAAATAGCGGTGCAAGCACCGCAACAAATTTGCCGTAAAGGCAAATTTGAGAGTCCCTTTGGAATCTTCAAAACTTTCAAAAAATTATTGACAAATAATACTTTTTTGAAAGTTCTTGAAGGGTGTCCAGAGGGAAACGCCGAGCGAAGCGAGGAGGCTTTCAAGAAGTTTTTCTTTGGCGCATCCCTACAAACCCCAATTTGAAGCGGTTTCCAATCAACTCAAACCCAATAAGAAAAGGAGTATCCCATGGACTTTTCCACCCTCGCCGCCACCCGCCAATCCACCCGCGCCTACGATCCCGCCCGCCCCGTGGAGGCGGAGAAGCTCACCGCCATTCTGGAGATCGCCCGTCTCTCCCCCTCGGCCTGCAACGGTCAGCCCTACCATATTACCGTCTGCCGCGGGGAGGCCGCCGCCAAGGTGGCACGCGCGGTACAGGGCATGGGCATGAACCGGTTCGCCTCGGACGCCCCCATCCTGCTGGTTATCTCCGAGAAGCCCTACGTCCCCACCGCC
>JAZNUO010000314.1:0-3139 GCA_045592305.1 Eubacteriales bacterium
ATCACCGAGGGGACGATGAGGGTACTCCCCACCAGATTCCCGATGCCGTGGGGAATGTCGGCGGTAAAGAAGCCGTACTGCCACCACACCAGCGCCTGCTCAAGAGAAAAACCCATGAGCGCCATCTGGGAGGGGATCCACCACAGTCCGAAGCCAAAGCCGTGAAGCCCGCACACCAGAGCGTAGACCATGGGAGCGAGCCACTTGGGCATCTTTTTCGGCAGGAGCATGACCATGCCCCACAGGAGGGTCCATACGTAGAGGTAGGGCAGCCACCACGTGCCGATGCCCTCCGCCAGCCCGATGAGCAGGACGTAGACGTAGATGGGAAACAGAGCCTTGTAGCGGTACAGAACCGTCAGAACCACGATCATCACGCCCACGAGATGGACGTTGGGGATGATATTCATGAGGATGTCGGACGCCATCATGACCGCTCCCAGCATACCGAAGACCGCGATCTCGTAGATGGTCAGCATCGCCCTTTTGCGGCGGCTGATCCGCTTGGGCTGTCCGCTTTGCTCGGGCAGGGTACTCACTTGGATACCTTGAAGGCGTAGGTCGCGCCGGGTTCGATGTCGGTCATATCCACGCCGGTCATGCCGTACCCGTCACCGACGTAGAAGGCCCAGTAGGTGCCGTCCGCCTCGTAGTCGGCGGTGATGCCGTTGACCTTCTTGACGTAGAGACCGTAGTCACCCTGATCTCCCTCAATGAGTCCCAGCTCCAAAAGTGCCTCGCCCACGGTGGTCTTGTCGGTGTGGATCTCGAACTTGGTTTCCCCTCCGTCCTTGTCCACCACGTTGAAGTAAAAGACGGTGGCTCCCTCGCCCTTGACGGTAGGAGCGTTCGGATCGGGGGTCTCGGAGACGGTGCCGCCCTCGGCGGTGGTAACGGTGGCGTTCCCGCTCGTCTCGGGGGTCTCGGGTGTGTTGTCGGTGCATCCCATGGCGGTCAGCGCGATAGCCGCAATCAGCGCGACGCAAAGGATGAACGACAGCCGCTTTTTCGTGTTGCTTGCGTTCATGTTTGGTTTTCTCCTTTGTGTTTTTGATTTTTCCCAACCTGCCGGCACTCGCGGCGTTTGCAGTGGTGTCCGCGGGAATCTCCCGTGGGATGCTCGGGTATTTCGACTGGGCGCGGGCAGGTCGGCCTTCTCGGTCACGGTGCAAAAGCACGGCGTAACCAATGACCCTGTCCCCCTTGCGGCGGGGGTGAGACCTGACTTTTGTCCTCGTAGGAGGGCTGGCGCGACACGGCGACGGGCTCGTGCGGGATTTTCACCCGCTTCCCCGCGGCATCGGGGATATTATAGCACAAACGGGGGGAAATGTAAAGGGGAGAACAAGAGTTCTCCACACAAAAAAACAATCCCTCCTTCGGGCATCCTGCGGGACACCGACAGAGGGATTATTTGATTTCCTGCTCCAAGCCCTCAAACAAGGGACTATCAAAAAACTCTCGCAGGGAGATTTCCAAACCGTCGCATAGCTTCTGCAACGAAATCACACCGGGATTCTTGCTTTTGGCGTTCAGCATACTGTACACGGTGGACGGGGGCACACCGGCAATATTGGCCAACGCGTTTATGGCGATCCCTCGCTGAGCGCACAGCTCCAATATGCGATTGGCAACAGCCTCTTTGGCGGTCATAGCACTTCCTCCCCATGGTTTTTCTTTATTTTACCCAAATTTGGGATAAATCGTGTGGGATATATCGCAATTTTGCAAAAATCGTGATATAATGGGATATATCCCACAAAAGTAAGGAGGATCGTTATGACTTGTACATTTTTTGGGCATCGGGACACCCCTGACGCAGTCCGTCCTGTATTGAGGAACGCTCTGGAAAACTTAATTACAAGAGACGGCGTGGATGATTTTCTTGTCGGATATCAAGGAAGCTTTGACCGTATGGCTGTTTCCGAATTGAGAAAACTAAAGCAAGAATATCCCCATATCCGATATGCGGTTGTCTTGGCATCCTTGCCACAGGAGCTCCTGTCCTTCGATCAGCCAACCGAAACCGTCTATCCCGAGGGTTTGGAAACCATACCGCCTCGGTTCGCCATTGCGCGGAGAAACGATTGGATGTTGAAGCAAGCGCAAATCGTGATTACCTATGTGACACACAGCACAGGAGGAGCGGCAACTTACAAGGCTAAAGCAGAGAAACAGAAAAAGAGGATCATTTCGGTGGTGCCGCTATAATAACGCATTTTGGGCGATAGACTTGATCATGCAAAAATCCCCTTTCGGCGTATCCATCGGACACCGAAAGAGGATTCTTATTTGAATATTGGGATAGCCAAAGCTCTCTCGATCAGTCTGCCACCAGCATCCCCGCCCCTTCGGCAGGCAGGCAAAAGCTCTCCCCACCCTCCACCGTTCCCACGGGGGTCAGGTCGTGGGCATCGTCCAGCAAGAGCAGGGTCCACTCCCCGTCGGGTGCGGTCAGCGCGGTCTCGCCGCCGAGGTTGAAGAGGAGAACCGCCCGCTTGGTGGCGTCGGCGTTCCCCGCGGCCAGAGCGTAGACGGTATCGGTGAGCCGCCCGCAGGGATCGGCATCCTCAATGGGGTACTGGTAGCCCAGCCCGTAGAGCCGACCGAAGCCGAGGAAGGCATAGTAGGCCTTGAAGGGAGTGCGGGTGAGGGGATCGAATAGACCGCCGTAGGTGGACTCGATACTGCCGTCGTAGTACATGAGCAGATCCACCGAGGCGTTCTGAAGCGCCACCATCATGGAGCCGATATGGGCGGCATCGGACAGGGTGCCGCGGCGGTGGATACCGGGGTTCCACTCGTTGAGAATGCTCTCGGTGTCGGTGAAGCCAAACCTGTCCAGGGTCTCACGGGCATAGGCGGCAAAAGCAACGGTATCCTCCACGCCCGCGTAGGAGTGCCACGAGAAGAAGTCCAAGGGGGCTTTGTGCCCCTCGGGGGTGATGTGAGAGAGGAACTTCTCGAAGAACTCAATGAAGTACCCCGTCCGCGAGGAAACCCCCGAGTGAGCCGCCGACGCGGTGTTGAGGATCTCGTAGAAGCCGCAGGAGGCGTAGCCGCCGATCTTGAGGTGGGGAAAGCAGGCTTTGAGGTGGTTCGCAGACACCTCGTAGAGGGTGAAGAACTCCTCCATGCT
>JAZNUO010000315.1:0-7456 GCA_045592305.1 Eubacteriales bacterium
CCCCTCGGGTCAGCGTGTCCTGCGCCCCCTGCGCACGTGGACAGAGGCCGTGGATCGGGTCAAGGCCACCAGCCGTATGGCGGCCTCCTTCCTCATTTCGGCCAAAGCCTATACCACCGAGGACGGTAAGGTCGTGGTCAAGCTGGACAGTGATTTTGCCCGCGGCATGGTTGCCCGCGAGGGCGCTCCCGAGGCTCTGCGCGCCGCTTTGTCGGTGTGCCTCGGTCGTAAGCTTGAAACCGCCGATATTCTCTACGAGGTGGAGGACAACCGCGTAAAAGCCCAAGGCTCCCTCATTGATCTCATCATTGAGGCCGCGGAAGAATGAATGAAAAGAACAAATAAAAAAGAACAGGAGATACACCACTATGAGAGCAAACGTACCTAAGGGAATGGGGGGCGGCCCCCAGAATATGCAGGCTATGATCCGTCAGGCACAGAAAATGCAGGAGGACGTGGCCGCTAAGCAGGAGGAGCTGGATGCCCGCGAATACGAGATCAAGGCAGGCGGCGGCGTGGTCACTGTGACCATCAACGGTAAGAAAGAGGTTCTGTCCATCGACATCGCCCCCGAGCTGGTGGATCCCGACGATATCGAGACCCTGTCCGACATTCTGGTGGCGGGCGTGAACGAGGCCATCAAGCGGGTGGAGGAGACCAACTCCCGCGAAATCGAGAAGATCACGGGCAGTATGGCTATGCCCGGTCTGTTTTGATATGGCCGAGTACATCGAATCTCTCCAGAATCTGGCCGAGCAGTTCGGCAGACTCTCGGGTGTGGGACGCAAGAGCGCCCTTCGCATGGCCTTTTCGGTGCTGGATATGAGCGAGGAGGATGCGGCGGAGTTTGCCCGCGCCATCGTGGAGGCCAAGGAGAAGATCCACCTCTGCCCCATCTGCATGAACCTCACCGACCGCGAGCTGTGCGGTGTCTGCGCCGACGAGACCCGCGACCGCTCCACCGTCTGCGTGGTGTCCGACGTCAAGACCGTCATCGCCATGGAGAAGGTGCGGGAGTACCGCGGCACCTACCATGTGCTCCACGGCGTTCTGTCCCCCCTGAGCGGCATTACTCCCGATAAGCTGAGGCTCAAGGAGCTTCTGGAGCGGGTCAAGGACGGAGGGGTGAAGGAGGTCATCGTGGCCACCAACGCCGACGTGGAGGGGGAGACCACCGCCATGTACGTCGCCCGCCTGCTTCGCCCGCTGGACATCAAGGTCACAAGGCTGGCCTTCGGTATCTCGGTGGGAACCGACATTGAGTACACCGACGAGGTCACATTGTTCCGCGCCCTGCAAGGAAGGCAGGACGTGTGATCCGTTCGGAACAGAAAACGGAGAGTACCCGCGCGCGGTATTCTCCGTTTCTCTGTGGGGACGGCAAGCGACATAGCGGGACGGAAACGAAAAGGAGAGCCCCCCTGCCCGCGGTCTGTTTTCCCGAATTATGTCGATGAACTTCACATTGAATTCGCAAACATTTACATTTATGGGCTTGCGTCCTTCACAAAAGTATGGTATAATAGGGTATCAAGTTATAAGGGAGAGTCTGTCATGTACGGTTACGTGCGTACCCACGCGCCTGAGCTGAAGGTTCGTGAGCAGGAATATTACCGCGCCGTCTACTGCGGACTGTGCCGTACCATGGGCAAATGCACGGGACAATGCTCCCGCATGACCCTCTCCTATGATTTCACCTTTTTCGCTCTGGTTCGCATGGCGTTGACGGGGACCCGACCCACCGTCAAGCCCCGCCGTTGCCTCGCCCATCCCACTCGCAAGCGTCCTATGGCTGAGCCGAACAGTGACCTCGCCCTCTGCGCCTGTATGTCGGCCATCCTCGCCTACCACAAGATTCGCGATGATCTCCGCGACGAGCGGGGGCTGAAGCGCACTGCCGCTACGGTGGTGTCTCCCTTTGTGAGCTCCTTCCGCAGACGGGCTCTGAGGCGAGGCTATACCCATGCTGACCGTCTGGCGGATACCGCCATGAGGGAGCTTTGCAGGCTGGAGTCTACCCGCCCCCCCTCAGCGGATGAGCCCGCTACCCTTTTCGGAGAGCTGATGGCCACCCTGCTGGGCTACGGTCTGGAGGGCAACCAAGCCAAGCTGGCCCATACCGTCGGCCTCCACGTGGGGCGGTGGGTCTATCTTCTGGATGCCATTGACGATTTCGCCGAGGACGTGAAGGCAGGACGATACAACCCGCTGGCCTGCCTCTACGGCGACCCCGCCATGACTACCCTCCCCCCCGAGAAGCGGGAGAGCCTGCGGATCGCCCTTCTGAGCGAGCTTGGCGAGCTGGAACGCGCCTTCGACCTTCTGGATACGGCGGATGACCCCGACCTGACGGGGCTTTTGTCCAACATCCTCTATCTGGGAATGCCGCGGGAGGCCGAGCGGGTATTGTTCGGTGACAGTGCCCAAGCTGAGGACGGCTCATCGTCGAGCACCTGAATTCCCCGAAATTAACGCTTGAAAGGTTACAAAGACCCATGAATGACCCTTACAAGACCCTTGGCGTGTCCCCCACCGCCACCGACGACGAGATCAAGAACGCCTACCGCAATCTGGCGCGGAAATACCATCCCGACAAGTACCGCGACAGCGATCTGGCCGAAATGGCGGGGGAAAAGATGAAGGAGATCAACTCCGCCTATGACGAGATCCAGAAGATCCGAGCGGGAAAAACCGCGGGACAGGGCTCGGCATACGGTGGCGGCTACTATGGCGGTCAGACCTACGGCGGCGCATACGGCGGTCAGAGCTACGGACAAGCGCATCATAGCGGCAATCCCTATATCACCGCCCGCCAGCTCATCAATCTCCGCCGCGTAGCCGAGGCCGCTCAGGTGCTCTCCACCGTGCCCGAAGCCGACCGAGGAGCCGAATGGCACTTCCTCATGGGCTGTATCGCGGTCAACCGCGGATACTACGTGGACGCGCAACAGTTCTTCGACACCGCTTGCGGCATGGACCCGGGCAACACCGAATACCGCGACGCGCAGGAACGCCTCCGCAACCGCGGAAACGGCTTCGGTACGGGAAAATCCACCCGCTCCTCTACCTGTACGGTCTGCGACCTCTGCTCGGCTCTCATCTGCGCCGATTGCTGTTGCGATACCGCCCGCTGCTGCTGCTGACCGCCATGAAACAAACCCATCATCCCAACCAAAACCGACCTCCCCGCCGCTCCCGCCGCCGAGGCGCCACCCGCCGCATGGCCATGTGCGCCGTGCTCTGCGCGCTGGCGGTGGTCATGCTGGGTCTGGGAGCTATCATCGAGGTCATCGACATCACCGCCGCCGCCATCGCCTCCTTGGTTCTGCTCCCCATTCTCCTCTGCTACGGCGCGAAGTATGCCTGGCTTTCCTACGCCGTTACGGGGGTTCTGGGGCTCCTGCTCATGCCCCAAAGTCTGGGAGCCTGGATGTTCGCGGGGCTGACAGGCTTTTACCCCATCATCAAGCAAAGGCTGGACCGCCTCCCCCGCATCCTCGGCTGGACGGTCAAGCTGCTGCTCCTCACCGCCGTTCTGCTCCTCTATCTGGCAGTTTTTTACATTATCATGCTGGGGGGGGAGGGAAGCATCCTCGATGCGTTTCTGAGGGGCTTCGGCGAGGAGGACGGCACCCCCATCATGGCCTTCGCGGTGATCCTCCTGTCTTTGTTTACCTATATTCTTTTCGATCTGCTCATCGACCGCCTGCTCATTCTGTACTACCTCAAGTGGCAGAAGCGGGTAGAGCGGTGGATGAAGCCCTGACCCTGCCATTTCCGCGATGATCGCGGCGACATTACGAAAGGAGTCTTCTATGAATCATTCTTCTTCCCACTACCGTCAGCCTAAGCCCCCCGCCCCCCCGAAATACGGTCGGTGCGTCATCATGACGCTCATCTCCCTCCCCTTCTTCCATGCCGTCAGCTATCTGATGGATATGTTCCTGCTCACCGCTCTGGAGGAGCAGATGACCAAGGACGGAAATCTGGAGGGACTGGATTGGGTCGTGTTCGTGTTCTCCATGGTCATGCTGGTTCTCTTGGTGGTGTTCCGAGCTGCGTTTTACTATCGGGATGAATACCGTCGGGAGTCCTACCTGTACGAGACCTCGGTGGATCGCTTCGGTCACAGAGGAGCCGACAGAGGAATGCGCCGTTACGATAAGATCGTCCGCAGGGAGGCCCTCATCATCATGGGTATCCACGCCGCCGTCTGGCTGCCCTCCGCCCTGCTTCCCACGCTGGTGGATCTGGACGTGGGCTCCGTAGGGCTCGCCGAGGCATCGAAGCTCCTGGGGGAGATCCTGATCGGTGTAACGGGACTGTACCGCCCCTTCGACATCCCTTGGATCGGTTACGGTATCGGCGTTGTATTCGTGCCCCTTCTCTATATCGCCACGGGTTGCTTCATCCATCGCAGATGGCAGGATCTTCGGGAGGATTGACCCCCGGCAGGGGCTGCTCCGGAGCAGTAACAAATGGTGAACACTGTGTGTGGCCATAACAAAAAAACCAAGGTCAGATCGAATGATTGATCTTGGTTTTTTGGTTGCTTTCGTATAGGGATTACACTCCGGGGCATCTCTAAAAAAACCTCGCACGGCGAATCGGCGGAACCTTTTCCGCCCGAGCTTCGCTCAGATATCGTCACAAAAATCCTTCGTATTGCGTCAGCATATCAACTATACGTGCGAATTTTTGATTAGCGCCCGCAAGCGTGAGGAAAAATCTTCTCGCCGCTCCCCGTACGATGAGTTTTTAGAGGTGCCCTCCAATTTGAACCCCGATCAGACCTCAAATCCCGCGTACTTCAGCACCAGCTCCGAGAAGATGGAATTCGCCCAGGCGAACCACTCGCGGCTGAATTCAAACTCGTTGTTTGCGTTGATGCTCTCGTGCATGAAATAGGTGCCCGCGTGGGAGGTGGCCAGCATGGAAAGCACCTCCTCCACCTCGGCGGGGTCATTGGAAGTGAGACCCTGCAAAGCCAGGGAGATGGGCCAAACGAAGCCCGGCTCGGTGTGGGGAGAGCCGATGCCGCGGAGCTTCTCGCCCTTGAAGTAGAAGGGATTATCCTCCGAGAGGATGAAGCGGCGGGTGTTTTGGTAGACGGGATCGTCGGCGGAGCAGTAGCCCAGATAGGGAGCTGAGAGGAGGGAAGGAACGTTGGCGTCGTCCATGAGGTTGTAGCTGCCCAGACCGTCGGTCTCGTAGGCGTATATGCGGCCGTACTTGGGGTGATCCACCATGCCGTACTGCTGAATACCCGCGTCGATCTCACCCCCCAGCTTTTCCGCGCGGAGAGCCAGAGCCTCATCGTGATAGATTTCACGGGCGATCTCGGCCAGATAGCCGAGCACCACCACGGCGTACATCTGGGAGGGGATGAGATAATGGTAGGTACAAGCGTCATCCGAGGGACGGAAGCCCGACCAGGTCATGCCCGTGTAGCCGACGGGGGAGCCGTGACCGCCGTGGGTCAGGGTGTCGGTGGGCTTGGGCGGCTCGGGACGCTCGAAAACGTAGGTGGACTTTTCGGCATGGTACTGCTCGGTCTCCCAGAGGTCGAGGATGACGGTGAGCATCTTTTTGTAATCCTCATCCAAATGCCCCGTGCGCCCCGTTTTCTTCCAGAACTTGTAGGCGATAAAGATCACCGAGCAGAGAGAGTCCACCTCGTACTTGCGCTCCCAGACCCAAGGGGAGCGGAAGGTCAGATCCTCGACATGGCCGCGGTTATTATCGCACTCGTTGAAGGCGTTGGCGTAGGGGTCCTTGGGGACGTAGACGGGGTAGCGACGGATCATCTTCTCGATGATGTCGGCGAGCTCCCCGTTCTCGGCGGCTACGGGGAGGTAGTGGTGCACCTGGGCGGCGGAATCCCGTAGCCACATAGCGTGGATGTCACCCGTGATGACGAAGGCCGAGCCATCGCCCGGGAGCTTGGTGGTGGTCTCGAGGGTGTTGGGATAGCACTTGGTGAAGAGCAGAGCCAGATCGTCCCGACCCATCTCGTAGAGCCTCTTGCAGACGGCGTCGATCTGACCGCGAAGGATGTGAGAGAATTCATTCATGGTTGGTATGTCCTTTTGCTGGATGGAATATGGGAAATCCGTATTGCCCATAGTATAGCATAAATGGGGGGAAAATGCAAGACGGTTGGGGGAAATATCACGGGGAAGTTTCGATGAAGCGCAACAAAAAAGCAGGGAACCACCCCGCTGACGTATGGGTCTTGCAGCCTCAAAAAGAGAAATGACCCTTGCCCACGTTTCTCAAGCGCAGACAAGGGTCATTTCCGGTCGATCTTAGTATCTAACATCATATTTGGTTACCTCCATTTCTGTTTCTACCTTTTGCTCCTTACCCGTGAAACCTTGAAATCCTGTTTACCTTCTTTTTCCTTCTCTAACGAGAATACCGTTGGTTTCGTGATGCTTCCTATGGGCACTTGCAAAAGGCGAGTGGTTCAGTGACTTTGATCTTCAGGACAACACATTGGCTTTCATCGCATGGATCTGACTCTATATCCTCGTCTTGCTTCTCTGTTCAGATCCCTTTGTGTTCCGCTTGCCTTTGTATCAAAGTCGGTAGCTTTACTTTGCCATTGGACTGTACCTCCTCTGTTGTGATTACAGTATAGCATACTTTTTCCCAAATTGCAATATTCAATATGCACGAAGTTAACAAAATATTTTTGTTCAAGTAGGAGAAATACGGCAAGTTGCCGAAAAACACTTGCAATTTTCCAAGAGATGTGCTATAATAGTATTTGTGGTTGTGTCTCAAAAACGCTCCCGACCGGCGATTTCTGTCAAACCGCCCATGGAATCCGTCCTAAGTCAATGAATATTCGGCACTTTATTCATTGACAAGGGGGCGGGTTTCTGCTATAATTCTCCTTGCTTCCATCCAACGGAAAAAATAATACGCTCACATAAAAAAGCCCCCGCGCTTTACGGAGGCAAGGAGACAGTATGACAACCATCCAGACGCTTCTCAGCATCGCCGTATGCCTGTTCGCGGGACTCATGATGACCCGCGCCCTCAAGCGGCTCAAGCTCCCCGACGTCACCGCCTACCTCATCGCGGGTGTGCTCATCGGCACCTACTGCATCGGCCGCTTCATCATCGGCGGCTTCAGCTTCGGCTTCAACAGCGAGATCGCCCCCGTGGGAGCCTTTACCATCATTTCAGATATTGCGCTGGGCTTCATCGCCTTCGATATCGGCAACGAGTTCCGCCTGTCCGACCTCAAGCATACGGGTAAAAAGGCTACCGTCATCGGTATCGTCCAGGCCGTGGTTGCCACCCTCGTAGTGGATGCCGCGCTGGTGGGGGTGCATTTCCTCCTCATCGCCGTGACGGGCACCGACTACCTCCCCCTCCCCGCCTGCATCATTCTGGGGGCTATCGCTTCGGCCACCGCTCCCGCCGCCACCCTCATGGTGGTGCG
>JAZNUO010000316.1:0-11568 GCA_045592305.1 Eubacteriales bacterium
CCCCCTGCCCCAGCTCATCCCGTGGGAGCTTCTGCGGGGCATCGCCATCATCCAGCTCTATATCGAGGAGCGCTTCATCGAGCCGCCCCGGCGCCGCAAGATGCCCATGTCCCTTTTGTTCCACCAGACCCTGTCGGTTCTGGCCGCCTCGGGGGAGCTGACCCCCCGCCGTCTGGCCGAAAGAGTCCTGTCCCTGCCCCCCTTTTCGGAGGTGACGAAGGAGGACTACCGCACCCTCATGGTGTCCATGATCGAGCATGATTTCATCGAAATGACCGAGGAAAAGGGACTCATCGTGGGTCTTGCGGGAGAAAGACTGCTCAAGAGCTTCAAGTTCTACGCCGTGTTCAAGGACTCCGAGGACTTCACCGTCCGCGCGGGCTCCGACGAGATCGGCACCATCACCACCCCGCCCCCCGTGGGGGATCGCTTTGCCTTGGCAGGGCGCGTCTGGGAGGTGGAGGAATTGGATATCCAGCGCAAGCTCATCTACGTCCGTCAGGTGGACGGCAAGATGGAGGTCTCGTGGCCCGGAGATTTCGGTGAGATTCACACCAGGATCGTCCGGCGGATGCGCCGTGTTCTGGAGGAGGATACGGTCTACCCCTACCTGAAGCCCAACGCAAGGAAGCGCATCGAGGTCGCCCGCCACGTGGCGCGGAACACGGGGATGCTGGAGCACTCTCTGATCTCCCTCGGCGGCTACACGTGGTGCCTGTTCCCGTGGCTGGGCACCCGCTCCTTCCGTACCCTGCGGAAGTTCATCGCCCGCAACGCCTCCCTCTGCAAGGTCAGCAACCTGGAATTCGAGGGCTGCTACTACATGACCTTCCGCATGGAACGGGGGAACGATTACGATCTCCTTTCCCATCTGGCGGGCATCGTCGAGACCGACGGTATTGACTGCGCGTCCCTCGTCCAGAGCGGTGAGGTGCCCATCTTCGAGAAGTACGACGAGCACGTCCCCGCCGAGCTTCTGCGAAAGGCCTACGCTGCCGACCGTCTGCGCTCCGACGAGGCCGAGGCAAGAATCGCGGAGATGCTGGGGGAGTGTTGAGAATTGGGGTTTATCGGGCAGGGGCGAGGAGAACGCCAAAGGGAAACTTCTTGCAAGAAGTTTCCCTCTGGACTCCCTTCAAGAACTTTCAAAAAAGTATTGATAAATATACTTTTTTTGAAAGTTCTTGGGATTCTTAAACCCGTCTTTCAAGAAGGGTTTAAGCGGGGTGCAGGGGCAGAGCCCCTGCCGACAAACCCAAAGTTAAAGGTTGTCCGAATGGTTGCCCCACATCCATACGAAAAGCCACCTCAAAAAGAGGTGGCTTCTTGCTTTAGTACAGCTTTCTCGGCGTGTCGATCAGCCCCATCAGATAATCCAGACTGACGTTATAGTATTTTGCCAGCTTGATATACTTATCCGCGCCCATCATTTGCTTGCCCGTTTCATATTTGCTGACCTGCTCTCGGGTGGTCTGTAAGACCTCCGCAATATCCGCTTGGGTGAGATCGTGATCCTCCCGCAGATCCTTGAGGCGTTGATACTGGTTCATGGGATTCCCTCCGCGTTGCATATTTTCTTCAAGAACTATTGACATTATATCCCATGAGGTGTATAATAAAGAAAAAGCGTACCTTAAAGGATACAGAAGGAGGTCCTTATGAAATCATCCATCACTGCCCTCTACTACGGCAACCCGCCGCCCTACGAGCGTAAGCCACCCCGCCCCTCCGAGGGGGATCGACTGTACGGAGAGGTCGGACGCAAAAGGGAGGCGTTGACTGCCACCCCGACCCCCGATCAGATCAGGCTTTTGGAGTCCTACGATACCGCCCTGGATACCCTCGCCGAGGAGCGGGAGAGGGAACGATTTACCGAGGGCTTCCGTTTGGGAGTACGGCTGGGAGCGGAGTGCTTTACCGAGGTGCAGGGGTAGCTCTCGGGGCGTGAAGGGGACTCTTTTTTGTTGATAAATGTGTAGAATTTTGCTCAACCGCCTGTAGAGGTCTTGACAAATTCTATAAAAAAATGTACAATAAATAGGGTGTTTTTATTCACCCATTTTTTAAAGGAAAGAGGTAACTCACTATGTCCACCCAAATCTCCGCCCACATCACCGAGGTCTACGAAAAGATCAAGGATAATATCGGTAAGGTCATCGTCGGAAAGTCCGATACCATCGACATGCTCATCGTCTCCCTGCTCTGCGGCGGTCACGTACTGCTGGAGGACGTGCCCGGCACGGGTAAGACGGTGCTGATCAAGTCTCTGGCCGCTTCGGTGTCCTGCGAATATAAGCGTATCCAGTTCACCCCCGACCTGCTCCCCTCCGACATCACCGGTGTCAACTTCTTCAACATGAAGAAGTCTGAGTTTGAGTTCGTCCCCGGCCCCATCTTCGCCAACATCGTCCTGGCCGACGAGATCAACCGCGCCACCCCCAAGACCCAGTCGGGACTTCTGGAGTGTATGGAGGAGATTCAGGCCACCATCGACGGCAAGACCTTCAAGCTGGCTCAGCCCTTCATGGTCATCGCTACCCAGAACCCCGTGGAGTCCATGGGTACCTTCCCCCTGCCCGAGGCGCAGCTGGTCCGCTTCCTGATGAAGGGAACAATGGACTACCCCAATCACTCCGAGGGCGTGGATATCCTCGCCCGCTTCGATAAGTTCTCCCCTCTGGAGACCCTGAAGCCCGTGGTCACTGCCGAGGAGCTGGTGGCCGCCATTTCCGAGCTGCCCAAGGTCTACATCTGCCGCGAGATGATGGGCTACATTACCTCCATCGTGGAAAAGACCCGCTCCTACCCCAAGGTGCTGCTGGGTGTTTCTCCCCGTGGTGCTTTGTCTCTCATGAAGGCCGCCAAGGGCTACGCCGCCATCGCGGGGCGCAACTACGTCACCCCCGATGATGTCAAGCGCGCCGCTCACCCCGTCCTGGATCACCGTCTGACCCTGGAGAACGCCGCCCGTATCAAGAAGAATGCCGCCTACGAGATCATCGACGATATTCTGGGTATGGTCACGGTTCCCACCGAGGCTGTGTTTGAGGAGAGGTAAACCATGACCTACATACCTTTCCGTGCCCTTCTGGGCGGATCGGTGGTCGGTACGGCGGCTGAGGGTATCATCAACGGAATCCTTAACTTCATCACCTCCCCCTACTTCACCGCCCTCATCGTGGCGGTCGCGGTTCTGATTGTGCTGTGGATCCTTCTCAAGATCTACGGCAGTATGCGCGCCGCCAGACTGAGCCGCATTATCTACGAGCGGCATTTCTCGGAGGAGGGTGTCTACGAGGGCGAGGAGGTGGAGCTCATCGAGACCATCCGCAATCCCGGCTTCTTCCCCCTGCTGGGTGTGGACGTGGAGTCCTACTTCTTCAACGAGCTGGAGCTGGAGGAATACGAGTCGGACGGAACAAGCACCATGCAGTATTGCATCTCCCGCTTCAACCTCTGGCCCTATATGCAGATCAAGCGCCACCACCGCATCACCGCCAAGCAGAGAGGCCACTACAAGCTTCAGATCGCCACCATCTACGCCAAGAAGGGGCCCATCCCCATGGAGGCCCCCACCGAGCTCTACGTCTACCCCAAGGCCGTCCCGCTGGGACTCCCCGCCATCGCCGTGGGGCGTATGCAGGGTGATTTCGTCTCCCAGAGACCGCTGTTCATGGATCCCTTCTCTCTGGCGGGCATCCGTGACTACCGCTTCGGCGACGCGGTCTCCCAAATCAACTTCAAGGCCTCGGCCAAGGTGCCCATGACGGGCTCCTCGGGCTCTCCCCTGAAGGTCAACGCCCGTGATTACTGCGCCTCCCGTAAGCTCATGATCTACATGGACTTCCACCTGCCCATGGGCAGTAAGATCGACGGCAAGGAGTACAACCGCCGCGCCGAGAACGGTCTGTCCTTCTGCGCCGCCCTCATCCGCGATGCCATCTACGGTGGCTTTTCGGTGGGCTTTGCCGCCAACTGTAAGGCCATCGACGGCGAGATGTCTACCCGCTTCCCCTGTGAAAGCTCGGATGCCCACCTCATCGCCATCATGAAGGAAATGGCTCGCATGAACCCCGCCGACGGCGCGTCCTTCGCCTCCCTTCTGGAGAACGACATCCGAGGAGGCCTGCGGGACACCGAGGTCATCATCATCGCCTTCGACCACAACGAGGAGGTGCTGGACCGCATCACCACCCTGGAGCAGTTCGGCAACTCGGTGCAGACCGTGATTCTGGAGGGAGGTGACGAGGATGGCAACTGATAAGAGAACCAATCTGTCCGAAAGCGAGCTGAACGCCCGCTATACCGCCGCCGTCTACAAATTCGCCACCGTATCGAGCTGGCGGGACTATCTGGCTCTGGCTGAGGAGTTCCGCGCGCTGGATACCTACAAGGATTCGGCGCAGAAGTACAGTCAGTGCGTCAAGGCCGCCTCCGCCCCCGCCTACCGTGACATCACCGACGAGATCCGCACCAAGGGCGTGAAAACCACCGCCGCCGAGTACCGCGAGGCCGCCCGCATCATGCAGATCATTCAGGATTATCAGGACGCGAGAGAGGTCATGCGTGTCTACACCGTCAAGGCCAACGCCCTGACCTACGAGGCGGCCATGTCCCTGCTCTCCAACGCCGAGGCCACCACCGAGGAGATCGGCGAGGGCGTGGAGCTGCTCAAGACCATCAAGGGCTTCAGGAACACCCGCGAGCTCATCGAACGCTTTGAGAAGTATTACTTCGACCGTATGTACAACGAGGCTCTCCACCTCATGGAGCACGGTCACGTATTCTCGGAGTTCGAGGAGGCCGCCGAGAAGTTTGAGAAGATTTCGGTTTACTCCGATGCCGCCCAACAGGCCGCCGCTTGCCGCAAGATGGCCAATAAGGTGCGCCCCAAGGAGAGGAAAAAGAAGGAAAAGCCCGCTGAAGCTGCCCCCAAGGGCGGCGACGAGGTGACGCGGGTCAAGGGAAAGGCCGCGAAAGACACCTCCGCCGAGGGGGATGAGGTGGTCAAGCCCCGCAAGCGCAGGATGATCGACGACGAGACCCACAATTCTCTGGTCGAGGTCTGGCGCAACATCGACAAGCGCCGCATGGTGGAGTTCATCGTCTGGATGCTTCTGGTCATAGGAGACCTATACGCCTCCATCGTGTTGCCCAACATTCAGGCCGACTTCTTCATCGCCCACGCCAACACCATCCGCGCCGTTACGGTTCTCCTCGCCATATTCTTCATCGTCATGGCAGGACGCGCCTTTTTGCGGATGCTCACCGCCAGTATGCGGAAGAAGCTGGGTCAGGCCGCCGTCAAGTTTGCGAGAAGGCTGGCCGCGCCCCTCATCAAGGCGGTCAACAAGCTGCTTCTGTCCATCGGTATCGATCTCTCCCGCCGCAACCGTCTGGGCGGACGAGACGAGAAAACCTTCGTCTTTGACGATACCGAGAAGGTCAAGAAGACCAAGAAGAAGCTCAAGAACGACCTCAAGTGGGCGGAGCAGCCCGACAATGCCGCTCGCGTGCGCTTCATCTTCATCGACTACATGATCCGCCGCATCAAGAAGGGCTACTTCATGAAGCGGTGCATGACCCCCGCCGAGATCGGTGCCGAGATCGCTCTGGAGGACGACGAGAAGAACCTCTTCGCCGTCTACGACAAGGCTCGCTACGCGGGCAAGCTGGGCATCGAGGAGATCACTGACGCTATGGTGGGCGAATTGCAGATGGTCAACCGTAAGAGAAATCAATGATCCCGAGGGAGTCCCTGCCGTGACGGAGGGGCTCCCTTTGGTTTTTTTCATTCAATGGGGCCTGAAAACGGGGCGCATGATCATTCTTAGAATACGATATTCCCGAAAAGCCCAATTATTTTCGCGAAACGGTTGCAATTTTACGGATTTTGTGATATACTATTTCTGATTAAAGACCAAACAAGGACGGAAAACATATATGGCTACCGCAACCCCCTCCCGCTTCATTGAGTGCGGGAAGATCATCAATACCCACGGCTGTCACGGCGACGTGAAGGTGGAGCCATGGACCGATGCCCCCCGCGATCTGATCGAGCTGGGGCGCGTTTTCGTGGGTGAGGGCGATACCAAGAAGGAATACCGCATCAACCGCGGTGCTGTCCTACAGGGACGATTCCTCATGCTCTCTCTGGAGGGAGTCACCGACATGAACGCCGCCGATTCTCTCCGTAACACGGTGCTCTACGCCGCCCGTGAGGACTTCCATCTGGAGGAGGGGCAGTATTTCTTAGCGGATGCCATCGGACTTCCCGTGTACGATGCCCGCGAGGGACGCGAGGGAACCCTTTTGGGTACCGTCGCCGACATCTCCCCCAACGCCGCCTCGGACATCTACACCGTCAAGACCCCCGACGGCCTTGAGGTGCTGGTTCCCGCCATTCCCGTGTTCGTGACCGACGTGATCCCCGGGGAGTGCGTCCGCATGACCCCCATCGACGGGATGTTCGAGAATCGGGACGGCGAGCAGCCGACCCGCGGCAAGGAGACTCACTGATGCGCTTTGATATTATGACCCTGTTCCCCGAGCTTGTGGAGCGGGTGCTGGGGGAGAGCATCATCGGGCGGGCTCAGGAGGCGGGCTTTACCACGGTCAAGGCACACAACATTCGGGACTACTCCGAGGATAAGCACCGTCGGGTGGACGATACGCCCTACGGCGGCGGCAAGGGTATGCTCATGGCCGCGCCCCCCATCTACAACTGCTACCGCGGCGTGCTGGCCGACCAGCTAAAGGACGGCTACGACGGTCGCCGTCGGGTCATTTACCTCTCCCCGGGCGGGCGGGTGCTGACCCAAGCCATCGCCGAGGAGCTGGCGGCAAACTACGATAACCTCATCCTTCTCTGCGGTCACTACGAGGGCGTGGATCGCCGTATCGTGGAGGAGATCGTGGACGAGGAGATCTCCATCGGAGATTACGTCCTGACAGGGGGCGAGATTCCCGCCTGCATTCTGGTGGACTGCGTTGCCCGCCTCACCGACGGGGTGCTGGCCGCTCCCGAGTGCTACGAGAACGAGAGCATCTCCTCGGGAATGCTGGAGTACCCCCAGTACACAAGACCCGTGGACTACCACGGCATGAGGGTGCCTCCCGTGCTTTTGTCGGGAGACCACCAAAAAATCCGGCAGTGGCGGCAGGAGGCGGCTTTGGAACTGACCCGCAAGCAGCGCCCCGACCTGCTCCCTGACGATTCGTAATCAACGTCAACGCCCCCAAGAAAGGAGGAAGGACCATGGCGAAAACCAAAGGGATCCTGTGGGATCGACTGAACCGAGGCACCGCCAAGCTGTACGCGCTGATCGGAAGCTCCCGAGTGGGACGCTTTCTGACGGGCTACCGCAGGGTTGACGAGGCCTTCGCCAAGGGTCGCCGCTATCCCGGGCGGCATCGCTGTACCCCCATGTCCCCCGCCCGCCTGCGGGTTCTGTCGGCCGTGGAGGGAAGTCTGGTGTTCAAGGGTCTGAGAACCGGCTTCCACGCCCTGTTCTGCCTCCCCATGGCGGTGTACGGTCTGTTCCTTTTGATCTATGGGCTGCTGGGTGTGGCGGCTTACTTCGCCCTGCCTCATATCTACTCCGCCTTAGCTCCCTCCATGGAGTATCTCGTGCTGTCGGGGGCGGTAGCCTTTCTGGCGATCCCCCTCCTTTTGACCAGACGGACTCTGGCCGAGACTCTGGGTGTGGGGGGTATTCCCTACCTGATCTTTGTGCGTTTTTTGGGCATCCCGCGGGATCGCTTGGAGCCTCCGCGGCAGAAAATGCCCGCCGTTCTGCCCTATCTGACCGTGTTCCTCGCCATCCTCTCGGCGGGCGGGGCTCTGTTCACCCATCCTCTGCTGATGCCCGCCGCGCTTCTGGGACTGGGGGCTTTGGGTCTGATCTTCACCTATCCCGAGGCGGGAGTGGTGCTCTCCACGGTTCTGCTCCCCGCCATCTGGCTGGATCGCGACCTGCTGATCCCCCTTTGCGCCGTGATCCTTTTGACCTGGCTGAGCTACGGCATCAAGCTTTTGTTCCTCCACCGCACCATCCGCTTCGGACTGCTGGACACCGTGATCCTGATCTTCGGGGGGGTGATCCTGCTTTCGGGCTTTACGGGCGCGGCGGTCACGTCGGAGAGTATGATGACCTCCATCCTGCTCTTCATCTGTCTTTCGGATTACTTCCTCATCGTGAATCTCATGACCACGCGGGAGTACGTCCGTCGGAGTCTACTCGGGGTGGGGATCTCGGTGGTGGTTGTGACCTTGCTCGCCTACCTCCGTACCATTCCCGTGGATGAGCTGGGCTGGCTGGAGGGCTCCCGCGCGGGAGATGCCATCATCGCGGGGGTGAAGGACCTCATCGAAAAGCTGTCGGGGCTCTGGCAAGAGCACTCCGAGCTTTACCTTGTGCTGATCTTCCCTTGGCTGTACGCCTATCTGGGGCGAACCAAGCGGCTTTTGCCCCGCGTGGCGGCGATGGTGTTCATCGCGCTGGATCTGGCTTTGATCCTTATGACCGATTCGGTCAGCGCGCTGTTCTGCATTCTGGCTATAACCGTCCTGTTCATTCTGATGTGCGATCACAAGGGACTGTCGGTGGGGCTCGTGCTCCTTCCCGCGGTTCTGTGCGGGACGGTGTGGGTGTCCTACCTGTTCCCCATATCCGACGGTCTGCAAACGGTTCTCTCCCGCAGCCGCCATTTCAAGGCCTTGCTCTCCGAGAGCCTGTGGCGGATGGTGTGGGATCATCCCGCGGGCATCGGCATGGGGGACGCGGCCTTCTCTGCCGTATACCCCGCCTACGCGGCTCCCGATCTGGGGGCTGTGACCGACAGCGGCAGTCTCTATTTCGAGCTGCTGCTGAGCTACGGCTGGGTCGGGCTTTTGCTCTTCGGGGTGATTCTCTTCTTTTCCATCCAGAAGGGTCTGACCTGCCTCCGCCACACCGCCGAACGCCCTGACCGCGCCATGATCCTGGGCGGCATCACCGGTACGGTGGGGATTCTGATCTTCGGTACCGTACGGAGCTTCATCACCTCCCCGCGGGTATTCTTTACCGTGATTCTGGTGCTGGCTCTGTGCAGCGCTTATGAGAACCTGGTTTTCGATGAGAGCGACGTTCTGACCGCCCGAACCGCGGGCACCCCGTCAGAGGATGATCGCGTTTTCCGCCATGGGTAAGACCCCATGCATTCCAACGTAAAGGAGTAGATATATGGCTTCCTTCAACCGTCATACCGCTGACCGTAAGGCCTCCAGCCTGGCTGACCGTACGGTGACGCTCCGCCCCGCCGCCTCGGATCCCAAGGAGCCCTCCTCGGGGGCTGCCGCGGCAGGGAGGAAACGCCCCGCAAGCCGCAATCGGATCACCCTGCTGGTGGATCTCATTCTGCTGGTATTCATCGCGCTGCTGGTCGTGGGCGGTATATTTGCCTACCGCGAGATCCGCGAGCTCTACGCTCCCACGTGGGAGACCCGTGACGTGGTGTTCCGCGTGGAGATGACGGGTGTGGATCCCGCTATGATCAAATATGGGCAGGACGGCCGTCCCACTATGGTGGGGCATCCTCTGTGGAGCTCGGATCTCATCGATGCCGACTGCCTCGGAACCGTGACCGACGTTCGCACGGTCCTGGTCTCGGGTGAGGACGGAAACAATACCCTGACCCTGTACCTGACGGTGGAGGCCTCCGCTCACTACCGCGAGGGCAAGGGCTACCGCATGGGAGCGACCGCGCTGCTGGCGGGCACCGAGGGCACCTTCCTCGCCGAGGGACTGATCGCCGAGGGCACCGTGATCTCCATGCATGAAAAGAGCGACGAGACCGCCGCCGAGACAGAGGCGGGAACCGTATTGGCCGATCCCGACGGTATCCATCCGGATGGGGTTGACCCCGACGCGCAGGGATAAGGAGACGATCATGAAAAATACTCATACCGACAAGCAAAAACGCCGCTGGTCGGCGGTGGATACGCTGGTCCTTTTGCTCATTCTGGCGGCGGTGGCGGGGCTTGTGTACCGCGTGGTCTACGCCGCGAAGCAGGAAGCGGAGACCGACCCCGTCATGTACCGCGTCTATTTTGAGGTACAGGAAACTCACGAGGACGTGCTGGCCGAGGTCAAGGGCTTTGACGCCGTGTATCTGTACGAAAACGACGTCCGTCTGGGCTATATCGGCGTGTATCAGGATACGGCCACGGGGGAGTATACCGTTGCCCTGACTCCCGCCCCCGCCGCGGGGGCTTCGGGCGACGATCGGGTCACGGCCACGGGCTGTCTGGTCTGCACGGGCGGAACCCTCGCCGCAGGCGGCGGGCTCCGTATTGGGGAGAGCGGACGCGTCCTTGTCCCCGGCAGTGTGCTGGAGGTTCGCACCGATCGGGCGTTTTTGACCCTTCGCGTCACCTCCATCCGCGAGCATTCCTGAGTTTTTCTCGCTCAGTTGTATAAAATGATAAAAAAAAGCCTTTCGGCTTATGAAAAATCCTAAATATTGACACTTGATTTCTCGCGCGATTTTTGGTATACTACAAGTGTAGAATCGTCGTACTGCGCGACGGCCTCCGACGGGTTTCGTCGGGGCCCCAATGCCGCCCGGGTACTTGTCGGCTCTCCCCCCGAGTCGAGTCTATATTTTGAACAGGAGAATGAGTCATGAAAAGTCGCGAAGTCGTCATTACCAACGCCAGCGGTCTGCACGCGAGACCCGCCACCTTCTTTATTCAGAAAGCCAACTGCTACAAGTGCACCCTGTGGGTGGAGAAGGATGACCGTAAGGTCAACGCCAAGAGTCTTCTGGGCGTACTCTCTCTGGGCATCGCCAAGGGCATGACCGTCACCCTCATCGCTGACGGTCAGGACGAGGACACCGCTCTGGACGGTCTGACCGCCCTCATCAACTCCGGCTTTGCCGAGTGAGTCCCGTCCCCCAAAATCGGTTCCGAACATAGCAGGCAGATAAAACGGCGCGAGCGGCTACCCACGCGGGTACATAGGCCCGCGCCGTTTGTCTGTTCTGACGGATTTCAGCAGGGGATTGTAAAACTCTGCAAATTGCAGCTTATCGCCGCGACAGACTCTATGTACTTTTCTCTCTCTGTCGAGAGAAAAGTACCAAAAGAGCGCCACGTAAGGAAAGTACCCACGGTACTTTCCTTACGGATCCTTTCGCCTGATCTGCGTGCCCATTTGCCGATGGGCAAATGGGCTGACACGCTGTCAAGTCGCGGTTTGCCATGGGGCCGCACGGCCGTCAGAGTGACGGCCGCGCGGTGAGTCCCCCGTTTGGTGGCAACCCTGAGTTTTTCTTTTCCCAACAGGATAAACAGCAACTTGGGGCAGAAGCCAAGCGGCGAGTTCCGCGCGGACGGCGCTCCGCCGTTCGTGCGGGCTCTCGGGTATTGACGACCCTACGCGCAATCAGACTCTTTCGCCCCCTTGTGGGCGAAAGAGTCGCGCAGATCAGGTGGAGGGTTTCTTAAGGGAGGCACCGTGGGTGACTCCCTTAAGTGGCGATTCTTTTGGTACTTTTCTTTCGCCACGGAAAGAAAAGTACATA
>JAZNUO010000317.1:0-5435 GCA_045592305.1 Eubacteriales bacterium
CTTGCCGTCCACCCCGCCGCGGTAGGTCAGTCCCGAGCGGTCAAGGGTACAGACTCCCCGCCCCGCCGAGCGGAGCATGGATTTCCCGCCGACGGAGGGAAGCTTCAGCTCCACGGGAGAGGTCAGGGTATAGGCTTCATCCTCCTCGATTGCCTGCTTCAGAGCCCGCTTTTGCGCCTCGTACCAGACCGCGAGATTTTCGTAGGGCTTCTCTCCCGCGAATCCGTAACGGTCATCCATGAGGGTGATCTTTCCGCAGGTCTCGCAGAGGATCTCCCGCTTCTTCGTGTACAAAGTGAATTTTTTTCCGCATACGGGGCAGGTGGTCAGAATATTCTCCAAGCCCTCGGCCAGGCGGCGGTCGCGGTAGCGCACCTTGGGATGGGTGCCGAGCCACTCGAATTCATCATAGCGGAGCGTATTCTCCACCCGCTCGGCGATCTCCTCCACCGTAGCCGCCACGATCTCCTCGGCGGTCATGAGCTTTGCCAGCTCGACCTCCACCAAGGAGCCGCGGCGGAAGCCTGTCCCCCACTTGGGATCGGCCAGATAGCCGCCGTGAATCCTGACGGTGTAAATGGGCACCTTTGCCTTTTTTAGAAAGGAATAGGTACCGGGCTGAATATCCTCGAACCGCCCTGCCGTGGAGAGCCGCGCCTCGGGCATCATGGCAAGAACGCCGCCGCCTCGGATGACCCGCAGAGAATTGACGGCGCTCTCGGGATCGGCGGTGAACATACTCTTGGGGAAGCACCCGAACCGACGGATGAGCCCACCCAAGGGCTTGCCGTAAAAATACAACCGCGCCACAATGAAATTGGGAGCGTATCCGCGCAAAATACTTCCCGCGTACACGAAATCGGGGAAAGAGCCGTGATTGCACAAAACAACCGCGGGAGCGGCGAAGCTACCCTCGGTTCGGTCGGTGTACACCACGCGGACACCCTTGCACCAAAGAACCAGCTTGGCGATGGCAAAGGGAAGCTTCAGGCGCCTCGGCGGGTAAAGCTCCACGCGGGTTTTGGATGAATAGGGCTCTCGGGTCTTTTTCTGCTTCGACATGATGAGACCTCACTCTCGATAAGTCGTTCACGCAACCATTATACCATACAAAAGGTGTTTTGACAATATTTTTCATGAAACTTGTCAAAAATAAACGAACAAAATGTGAAGAAACGGTAAAGGGGATGAGTCAAATTCTTTTCTGTAAAGCAATTCGTTAAATAATGTTTTCAAATTGGATGAAACAGACCAAAAAGGCGAGGACTGCGGGGATGACCTTGTGAAAAAAAACGGAACTGCCTATGGAATGATTCCCAAAAGACGGATACAATTTTGCTTTTTTTATGAAACAGAACGGTTTCACTCGTCTTGACAACCCCCAACAGATGTTGTATAATCAAGATCGCATTCTAAACTGAAACGAAACTTTTTTGTCAAATACCGATACAGAGGTGAATCATGCGCATCAAGATCGTAACCGACTCCGCCGCCGATCTGACCTCCATGGAGGGCATTGACATGGCCTACGCCCCCATGAAGGTCTGTACCGCCGTGCGGGAATTTACTGACAATGACGAGATCAACGTCCGTGAAATGGTGGACTTTCTTTACGGCTACAAGGGTCGCTCCTCCTCCTCCTGTCCCAACGCCGAGGATTGGCTCACTGCCTTTGGTGATGCCGAAGCGATTGTCTGCATCACCATCACGGGCGGACTTTCAGGGAGCTATAATTCCGCTCTCTCCGCCAAGGCGATCTACGAGGACACCCACCCCGACCGCCGCGTGCTGGTGGTGGACTCCCTCACCGCGGGACCCGAAATGGCGCTCATGGCTGAGCGCGCCCGTGACCTCGCTCTGACGGGTAAGACACTCGACGAGATTGGGGCAGGGCTGAAGAGCTACAAGACCGAGCTGCTCTTTGCGCTGGAATCCCTTCGCAACTTCGCCAATAATGGTCGGGTGAGCAAGGCCGCCGCTGCCGCCGCGGGGCTTCTGGGCATCCGCGCCATCGGCCGCGCCTCGGACGCGGGCACGCTGGAGCTGCTCTCCAAGGCCAGAGGAGAGGCCAAGACGCTGGATACGGTCATGGCTTATCTGAAGCAGTACGGCTACAAGGGCGGCAAGCTCTTCATCGACCATTGCTACGCTGAGGACGCAGTAAACAAGCTGGCGGCTCGCATCAGAATCGAGTACCCCTCGGCGGATGTTGTCATCCGTCCCACCAGAGGTCTCTGTAGCTTCTACGCCGAGCCGGGCGGGTTCCTTGTTGGATTTGAGGTTGAGTAAAATTGGGGCTTAGCGTGCAGGGGTTTCACCCCTGCACCCCACTAAAGGGACTTTGGGAAATAGCGGTGCAAGCACCGCAACAAATTTGCCGTAAAGGCAAATTTGAGAGTCCCTTTGGAATCTTCAAAACTTTCAAAAATCATTGATAAATAATACTTTTTGAAAGTTCTTGAAGGGTGTCCAGAGGGAAACTTCTTGAAAGAAGTTTCCCTTTGGCGCATCCCCATAAACCCAAATTTGAAATCCCTCCATAACTGAAAATACCCTCCCGAAGCAAATCTCGGGAGGGTACTTTTCACATATCAGGCCTCGGTTTTGCCAACTGCCTTGGCCGATGCGGTATACTCGGT
This sequence comes from Eubacteriales bacterium, assembly GCA_045592305.1. Classification (GTDB taxonomy): domain Bacteria; phylum Bacillota; class Clostridia; order Oscillospirales; family CAG-272; genus CAMEON01. The sequence continues at coordinate 2,640 of JAZNUO010000317.1, forward strand.
GACGTCCGGAACGGTCTCGCCGTCGATCTGCACCGCGGCGGGCGCATCAAAGCTGACCTTTACGTCGTAGCCCGTCAGCACCGTCACGATTTTTTTATGCTTTACGTGCTGACCCTTGAAGATGGAGGGGAACACCATCAGGGTGTGGAGTCTCCCCGAATCGTGGAACACCAGCACCGACAGCTTGCCGTCGGGAGCGGTGCGATCCTGCTCGGGAGTGGCCATCATGCCGCCACCGTAGAAGCGACCCTTCATGGTGGGGGCGAGCCAGACCTTCTTGAAGCGGTATTCCTTACCGTCAACCGTGACAACGGCGTTCTTGGGCTTGTAGTGGAACAGAAGCCCTTTGATGGCGATGGATGTGTAATTCACCGCCTTCACCGACTTGGCTTTCCGGGCATCGCCCACTTCACAGCAGTAGCCGTCGATGCCGTAGCCCACGTTGTTGATGAATCGGTAGGTCTTGCCCTTGACCACCGTCACGGGAAGATTCTGTATGTACTTGGTAATGGACACGGGAATCCCGTCGGGAGTCTTGCCAATATCGCGGAGGAAATCGTTCCCCGAGCCAACAGCCAGATAGTACACCTCACAGGGGATCGCCAGCTCGGCGGTATCGTTGACGAAGCGGTTGAGCGTTCCGTCGCCGCCGCAGACGGTCAGGGTGTCCTCGGAGTTGATCCCCGCGAGGAACGCGGCGTAATCGGTGATCTCGGTGACGTGTGAGAGGATCGCCTCTGTGGAGGACGTGGCGGCCAGCCCCTCGGCAGCCTCCTTGGCAACACCGTTGCCCGCCAGAGGATTGTACAGGATATACTGCTTCATAGAGTCATTCTCCTTTCGCAAGGTACAGGGATTCCATCAGCTCGATTTTACCCAAGAAAAAGAAACTGAAACGAAACTTTCCGACAGAATACCGCAAAAAGCCTTGCCATATCTCTACGTCTTCCTCAGTTGGAGAGAAATGCGAGCCGGCCAGAAACAAAATATTTCGGTCAACCCTTGAAAATCTTGCTGTTTTCTGTTATAATAATAAGAGAAACGCGCTGAAGGGAGGATCTCACCGTGTCAGAGCAGAAAACCTACGTTGCCATTGACCTGAAATCCTTCTACGCCTCGGTGGAATGCATGGAGCGGAGACTGGACCCCATGAACACAAACCTCCTCGTGGCAGACTCCTCCCGCACCGAAAAGACCATCTGCCTCGCGGTCTCCCCCTCCCTGAAAAGCTACGGCATATCGGGGCGGGCCCGTCTTTTTGAGGCGGTAAGTCGGATCAGGCAGGTCAATGCCGCCCGCCGCGAGAAAGCTCCCAACCGCCGCCTGACGGGGAAGTCTTACTTTCAAAACGAGCTGGTCGCCGATCCCTCCCTTGCCGTGGACTATATCGTCGCCCCGCCCCGCATGGCGCACTATATGGAGTACAGTACCCGCATCTATCAGGTCTACCTGAAGCACGTAGCCCCCGAGGATATCCACGTCTACTCCATCGACGAGGTGTTCATCGACGCTACCCCCTACCTGAGGCAGAGCGGTCTGTCTGCCTACGATTTCACCCGCCGTGTCATCCGCGACGTTCTGCGGGAAACCGGCATCACCGCCACGGCGGGCATCGGTACCAACCTGTATTTATGTAAGGTCGCCATGGATATCGTGGCCAAGCACGTGGAGGCGGATTCCGACGGAGTCCGCATCGCCGAGCTGGACGAGTACACCTACCGCGCCACCCTCTGGGATCATCGCCCGCTCACCGACTTCTGGCGGCTGGGCAAGGGCTATGAGCGCTCCCTGGAGGCTCACGGACTCTACACCATGGGGGATATTGCCCGCTGCTCGGTAGGAGAGCCCACCGCCTTCCATAACGAAGCCCTCCTCTATAAGCTCTTCGGTATCAACGCCGAGCTCCTTATTGACCACGCGTGGGGCTGGGAGCCCTGTACCATCGCAGACATCAAATCCTACCGCCCCGAGTCCAACAGCATATCCTCGGGTCAGGTGCTTCAATGCCCCTACTCCTACGAGAAGGCCTGCCTCGTCATCCGCGAGATGGCGGATCTTCTGACCCTTGATCTGGTGGATAAGGGACTCATGACCGACCAGATCGTCCTGACCGTGGGCTACGATATCGAGAACCTCACCGACCCCGACATCGCCGCCCGCTACAAGGGGGAGATCACCACCGACCACTACGGTCGAAGGGTCCCCAAGCACGCCCACGGCACCGAGAATTTAGGGGGCTACACCTCCTCCACCAAGCGCATTATCGCCGCCACCGACCGCCTCTGCAAGCGTATCCTCAACCCCAATCTTCTGGTGCGCCGCATGAGCATCACCGCCGCCCGCGTGCTGGATGAAAACGAAGCTCGCAGGGCAGGAGCCAAGGACGAGCAGCTCTCCATGTTCACCGATTACGAGGCCGAGGAGCGGGAACGCGAAGCTGAGGAGGCCGCGCTGGATAAGGAGCGCCGTATGCAAAAGACCGTGATCGACATCAAGAAGAAGTACGGCAAAAACGCCATCATGAAGGGCATGAACCTGGAAGAGGGCGCCACTGCCAAGGACAGAAACCGCCAGATCGGCGGACATAAGGCGTGAACGGGAGGGAAGCACATGGACAGTAACCGCAAAAAGACCCCCGCCGAGGAAAAATACGCCGACATCATACACCGCCCTCATCACCGCTCTCCCACTCGCGCGCACATGTCCAACTATGACCGCGCCGCCCAGTTCTCCCCCTTCGCCGCCCTCACGGGCTACGATGCCGCCGTGGCCGAGACCGCCAGGCTCACCGATAGC
>JAZNUO010000318.1:0-4546 GCA_045592305.1 Eubacteriales bacterium
TTCATGCCCGACGGTCTGCACCCCAACAATGCAGGAGCCTACCGTCTCGCCGAGCGGATGGCCGCTTTCCTCGCCGCTCTGTGACCCGCGGGGAACCCTTTTGACGACTTCCACCCGAATCCGTCTTATACTAATCTCTAATAAAAATCTCGAACCGAGTCTGCCCTCTCCGTCACGCCTGCGCGCCGAGCTTGCGAGGAGGACACCTCCCCCAAGGGGGGAGGCATTCAAAGGCTCTCCCTTTGGGAGAGCTCCCGCGAAGCGGGTGAGAGGGCAGTTTTAATTCAAGGTTTTAAAAAGAAAATAGTATTATCCCATTCCGATCAAAAAAGACCCGATCTCTGCCTGTGTGCGCAGGGGTCGGGTCTTTGGCGTGGTTGGGAAAACGTCGGTGGAATACGCGGGAGATCAGGCGAGGGACGCCTCCAGGCGCTCACGGATGGCGGCGATGAACCGGCGGGAGTTGACCGCCTTGACGCTTGCCTTTGCCTCGGGGATCACCAGACCCACAAGATCCTTGGTCATGATGCCATCGTCAAGGGTCTTGATGCAGGCGGCCTCCAGCTTGTCGGCGAAGCTCACCAGATCGGGGAGGTTATCCAGCTCGCCTCTCTTGCGGAGCGCGCCCGTCCATGCGTAGATGGTAGCCATGGGGTTGGTGGAGGTCTCCTCGCCCTTGAGGTAGCGGTAGTAGTGCTGGGTCACGGTGCCGTGGGCGGCCTCGTACTCGTAGTTGCCGTCGGGGGAAACAAGGACGGAGGTCATCATGGCCAGAGAGCCGAAGGCGGTGGAGACCATATCGGACATAACGTCGCCGTCGTAGTTCTTGCACGCCCAGATGAAGCCGCCCTCGGAGCGGATCACGCGAGCCACGGCATCGTCGATGAGGGTGTAGAAGTAGCGGATGCCCAGCTCCTCGAATTTCTCCTTGTAGCACTCATCAAAAATCTCCTGGAAAATGAGCTTGAAGGTCTGGTCGTACTGCTTGGAGATGGTGTCCTTGGTGGAGAACCACAGCTCCTGCCTCGTGTCGATGGCGTACTGGAAGCAGGAATGGGCGAAGGAGCGGATGGAGGAGTCCTTGTTGTAGGAGCCCTGGAGCACGCCGGGGCACTCGAAATCGTAGACCGTCTGGCGGAAGCTCTCCACCCCGTCCTTGTCGGTAAAGACCAGCTCGGCTCTACCCTCGGTGGGGACACGGTACTCGGTGCACTTGTACACGTCACCGTAGGCGTGACGGGCGATGGTGATGGGCTTCTTCCAGTTGCGGACAGCGGGACGGATGGTGTCGATGAGGATGGGAGCGCGGAACACCGTACCGTCCAGAATGGCGCGGATGGTGCCGTTGGGGGACTTCCACATCTCGGTGAGGTTGTACTCCTCCACCCGCTGCTTATTGGGGGTGATGGTGGCGCACTTGACGGCCACGCCGTACTTCTTGTTAGCGTTGGCGGCGTCAACCGTGATCTGATCCTTGGTCTCCTCGCGCTTGACAAGACCGAGATCGTAATACTCTGTCTTGAGCTCCACGAAGGGCAGGAGCAGCTCATCCTTGATGATCTGCCAGAGAATTCTGGTCATTTCGTCCCCGTCCATCTCGACGAGGGGGGTGGTCATTTTGATTTTTTCCATTGTTCATTACCTCCGAATCTTGGAAAATATGTTTTTTTTGCCTTCCCCGCCGGAGAAGGCAGGGGAACCGATCAATCCATTCTCTTGGCGTAGTAATTCATCAGACACCCGTCCAGAATAATCTCCTTCTCGTCGGGGGTCAGACCCTTCAGGTACAGGGTAATATCCTCAACGGAGCCATTGGCGCGTACCACCTTGGCGGGGATGGTCTCGGTGCCGTTTTCCACTGCGGCGCGAATGGCGGGGACGAATACGCAGTCACCCACCTCGTACTCAAAAGGGGTGTCCTTGTCCAGCGTGAAGGGGAGAATGCCCCAGTTGATGCAGTTGGAGCGGTAGCGCTTGGTGGCGAACTCGTAGCAGATATTGCCGAAGCCGCCCAGCACCTTCTGGCAGGAGGCGGCCTGCTCGCGGGCGGAGCCGTCACCGGGCTTGTTGGCGAATACGCAGGAGCCAAACTGGGTGTTGTTCACCAGCTCGTCGGGATTGCCCACGGCGGAGAGGACGGTGCGGAGCTTATCCGAGATCACACCCTCACGGCGGTCGGCCTCCTGCTTGGCCACGGCCTTGGAGTTACCCACGTAGTCGGGGCAACGGCGGGACAGGGCGAACTCGGAGAGGCGCAGGGGGTTGGAGCGGTAAGAGGAGGTCTCGCCCGAGGGGATCAGCTCGTCGGTGGTGGTGACGGGATCGTGGATCACGGCGGCCAGCTCCAGCAGGATGTTCTCGGTGAGAGCGTACTGCTTCGGCCAATCGGTGATGTTGGGACCGAGGATCAGGTCAACCGAGGGGTCTGCCTTTCCAAAGCCGTAGTAGAGACGCTTCTCGTAGACCTTCTTGTCGAAGTGGTATTCGTGGGGGGTGTACTCGTAGTCTACGTCGGTGGCGGCGGTGATGATACCGCCGTTCCGCGCGGTGGCGGCAATGGAGCGGGCATCCATGAGAGCCACGCCCGAAAGCTGACCCTCACCGGGCTTGGAGCCCTCGCGGTTGGGGAAGTTGCGGGTGGTGTGGCGGAGAGACAGACCGTTATTGGCGGGAACGTCCCCCGCGCCGAAGCAGGGGCCGCAGAAGGAGGGCTTGATGACTGCGCCCGCTTCCAAAAGATCAGCAGTCACACCGATTTTCGTAAGCTCCAGAGAAACGGGGACAGAGGTGGGGTAGACCGACAGGGAGAAGTAGCCGCTGCCGGTATCGTGGTCGCGGAGGATGGAGGCCGCCTCGTCGATGGAGTCGAACATACCGCCGGCACAGCCCGCGATGATGCCCTGATCCGCCAGCACCGAGCCGTCGGGCTGTACCTTGCTGACCAGATCCAGCTTGGCCTTCTTGAACTTGGCGGATGCCTCGGCCTCAACAGATGCCAGGATCTCCTTGGCATTTGCCACGAAATCGTGGATGGTGTAGACGTTGGAGGGATGGAAGGGGAGGGCGATCATGGACTCCATCTCGTCGAGGTCAATGTCGATCATAGCATCGTAGTAAGCCACGTCGGCGGGCTTCAGCTCCTTGTAGTCGGCGGGGCGACCGTGAACCTCGAAGTGCTTCCTCGTGGTCTCGTCTGTGACCCAGATGGAGGAGAGGCAGGTGGTCTCGGTGGTCATGACGTCAATGCCGTTACGGAAATCGATGGAAAGACCCTTCACACCGGGACCCACGAACTCCAGCACCTTGTTCTTGACAAAGCCCTCGGCGAAGGTCGCGCCCACCAGGGCCAGAGCCACGTCGTGAGGACCGATACCCTTCTTGGGAGTGCCGTGGAGGTAGACCATGACCACCTCGGGGCGGTTCACGTCGTAGGTGTTCTTCAGAAGCTGCTTGACCAGCTCGGGTCCGCCCTCGCCCACGCCCATGGTGCCCAGGGCGCCGTAACGGGTGTGAGAATCCGAGCCGAGGATCATTTTGCCACAGCCCGCCAGCTCCTCGCGTGCATAGGAGTGGATGACCGACTGGTTAGCGGGGACGTAGATACCGCCGTATTTCTTAGCGGCAGAGAGACCGAAAACGTGGTCATCCTCGTTGATGGTACCGCCCACGGCGCAGAGGCTGTTGTGGCAGTTGGTCATGGCGTAGGGAATGGGGAATTCCTTCAGGCCGCTGGCGCGGGCGGTCTGGATGATGCCCACGTAGGTAATATCGTGGCTCACGAGAGCGTCGAATCTGATCTGAAGCTTGTCCATATTGCCCGACGTATTGTGGGCTTCCAGAATGGAGTAAGCGATGGTGCCGCGGCGCGCCTCCTCGGGGGAAATGGGCGCGGTCTCGGCGGGGATCCCGTTTACGAGATACATCCCCTTGTCATAAAGCGTTACTGCTTTCATATCAATACCTCCGAATAAAAAACAGATAGGTCATTATACCATTTTTTCGGGATTTCGTCAATAGGTTTCGGGGAAATGGGGGATATTTTACGTTTTTTCATAACGGATCGGGGGCTTTTTCGGCGCGAAACAGAAGAGCGCGCAAGGGAGAGGTGGCGGGCGGAGCCTGAAATGCAGCATGGAAGATAACGGTTTAGTCGAACTTCAAATTTGGATGTAACTATTCAGCCGCCCTTCAAATTGGGGTTTATCGGGCAGGGATTTCACCCGATAGGCATGAGCAAGGCGCTATATTGACGGGCGGCCACACAGGGCCGCCCCTACAAGCAAATCTATTTGGCGCATCAATGTTTTTTTCGGTTGGTGTGTAGGGGCGACATGCTGAGCTTGCTCAGCGGTGGTCAGCCCGATAACGAAAAACATACCGATCAAAAAAACATGAGGGAATCAGGCAAGCGGTTTTACCCACCCCACAGGCCGCCGAGAGAACAACCGAGCAGCGGGGCATGGTTCACTCCCCCTCATCCACTTCAGGCTCGGGCATGACCAGCGGCCGTCTCTCGGGGAGGTGGAGACCGTCCACCCCGTGAGCC
>JAZNUO010000319.1:0-6072 GCA_045592305.1 Eubacteriales bacterium
AGGGTCACACCGAGGTGACCATCCCTGCCGTTCTGCCCACTTGTACCGAGACGGGCTTGACCGAGGGCGAAAAATGCTCGGTCTGCGGCGAAGTCCTTGCGGCACAGCAGACGGTAGCCGCTACGGGTCACACCGAGGTGATCGACGCCGCCGTGGCTCCCACCTGCACCGAGACGGGACTGACCGAGGGCAAGCACTGCTCCGTTTGTCACGCGATTCTCGCCGCGCAGACGACGGTTTCCGCCACGGGACACAGCTATGATTCCGTGGTGACCGCTCCCACCTGTACGGCTGGCGGCTATACTACCTATACCTGTGCTTGCGGCGACACCTACGATGGTGAAAAAAAGCCTGCGACGGGACATAGCCATACAGCCGTTGTTACGGCTCCCACCTGTACGGCAGAGGGCTATACCACCTACACCTGTGCCTGTGGCTACCATTATGTGGCGGATTATACGAATACCGTTCCCCATTCTATGGGTGAATGGAGAGAAACCGTCGCGCCTACCTATGAAAACAACGGCGAGAAGAGACGGGACTGCGAGAACTGCGACTATTTTGAGACCGAGACCATTGGTATGCTCAGTCACAACTACGTAGCTGTCGTGACCGCCCCCACCTGTACCACGGACGGCCACACCACCTATACCTGTACCGATTGCGGTGACTCTTACGTAGGGGACCATACGCCCGCCAAGGGACACCGTGGCGAAATACTCCCCGCCGTTCTCCCCACCTGTACCGAAACGGGTCTGACCGCGGGCGAAAAATGCTCGGTCTGCGGCGAAGTCCTTGCGGCACAGCAGACGGTAGCCGCTACGGGTCACACCGAGGTGATCGACGCCGCCGTGGCTCCCACTTGCACCGAGACGGGACTGACCGAGGGCAGGCACTGCTCTGTTTGTAACGCGATTCTCGCTGCGCAGACTACGGTTTCCGCCACGGGGCACAGCTATGCTTCTGTGGTGACGGCTCCCACCTGTACCGCAGAGGGCTACACCACCCACACCTGCACCAAGTGCGATCATACCTACACCGACAGCCAGACCCCCGCCAAGGGCCACACCGAGCAGACCCTGACCGCCATTCCCCCCACCTGTACCGAGGACGGCTTTGCCGAGGGTGTGAAGTGCGCGGTCTGCGGTGAGATCCTCACCTCCCAGGGACGGATCCCCGCCACGGGACACAGCTACGGCTCTGTCGTGATGTCTCCCACCTGTACCACGGGCGGCTACACCACCCATACCTGCTCGGTCTGCGGTCATGCCTACACCGACAGCGAGGTGACCGCCACGGGTCACACCGAGGTTGTTATCCCCGCCGTAGCCTCCACCTGCACCGAGGAGGGATTGACCGAGGGCACGAAATGCTCGGTGTGCGATGAGATCATCACCGCGCAGCAGACCGTCCCTGCAACGGGTCATACCAATGAAACCATCCCCGCTGTCGCGCCTACCTGTACCGAAGCGGGACTGACCGAGGGCGTGAAATGCTCGGTTTGCCATGCGGTTCTTGAAACACAGCACACCGTATTGGCTCTTGGCCACACCGAAGAGATCATCCCCGCCGTGAACGCCACCTGTACCGCCTCCGGTCTGACCGCCGGCAAGAAATGCTCGGTCTGCGGCGAAGTCCTCGCCGCTCAGCAGACGATTCCTGCCACAGGGCACACTTATACGGCCGTTGTCACTCCTGCCTCCTGCGGTGAGCGAGGCTACACAACCCATACCTGTAACCTTTGCGGCGACGTGTGCGTGGACAGCTTTGTTGAGGTCAAGGATCACGAATACGAGGGCGGCAACTGCGTATACTGCGGTCTGACTCACTCGGATTACTTCACCTTTACAGAACTTGCCGACGGCACCTACTCCATCAAGATGAAGAACAAGAATGATATGCCGTCGAAGCTCCTGCTCCCCGCCACCTACAACGGCGCGGCGGTGACCACCCTGGCATACGCCGCGTTCTATGGCTGTACTCTCATCACCGAGGTCATCCTTCCCGACAGCATTACCTTCATGGAGCGCTCCGCCTTCAACGGCTGTAGCGCGCTGGAGAAGATCACCCTCTCCGAAAATCTCACCAATCTGTCTTATTCCGCCTTCTCGGGCTGCTCCCGCATCACCGAGATCATCCTTCCCGACAGCATTACCTCCATGGATGCCTACGCCTTCTACGGCTGTACCGCTCTGGAGAGGATCACCCTCTCTCAAAGCCTCACCGCCATCTCGGACTACGCGTTCAGCAGCGCAAGGGCACTGACGACGATCACTGTCCCCGCAAGCGTGCGCAGTATCGGTCAAAGAGCCTTCACCGATTGCCGCGCGTTGGAATCCGTCGTATTCAACGAGGGTCTTGAAAGCATCGGCAATGAAGCCTTCTCCAACTGCTCCGCGCTGATCGCCGTAACCCTTCCCAATGGTCTCGTCAGCCTCGGTCAATCGGTCTTCAACGGCTGTAGCAAGTTCGCGAGCGTCCGGCTCCCCGACACCCTTACCTCCATTGGGTCATACGCCTTCAACAATTGCTCGTCTCTGACCGAGATGGTCATTCCCGAAGGAGTTACGAGTATTCAGCGCAGCACCTTCCAAAACTGTAAGGCGTTGACTTCGGTGACTCTCCCCGCGACCCTGACGAGCATTGACGAATCCGCCTTTAATAGCTGTCATGCCCTCGCGAGCATTCAGATCCCTGCGGGCGTGACCACCATCGGTAAGGAAGCCTTCCGTTACTGTAAGGCTCTTTCTTCCATCGTCATTCCTGACAGTGTGACCTCCCTGGGACAAAGTGTATTCAGCGATTGCAACGCTTTGACGAGTGTTACCATCGGTTCGGGTGTTAGAGCGCTTCCCAAGTGGGCATTCTCCAACTGCTCCGCTCTTGTCTCTTTGGAGATTCCCGCGAACGTCACCGAGATCGGACCGAACGCGTTTGAAAAGTGCGTCAAGCTCACGCAAGTGACGCTCTGCGAAGGACTCGTGACCATCGGAGAAAAAGCGTTCTCCGAGTGTACCCTGCTTTCGGATATCACCCTGCCCGGTACCCTCAGAACCATGGGAAGGTACACGTTCTATAAGTGTAGCATTCCCTCTATCGTCATTCCCGAGGGTGTCACCGTCATCCCCGAAAACGCCTTCCAATACTGCTATAACCTGGCCTCGGTCACCCTGCCGAGCTCCCTGAAGAGCATTGAACGGTACGCCTTCAACAGCTGTCCGTTTACCTCGATAGACCTGCCCGACGGCTTGACCAAGATCGGCTACAGCGCGTTCCATAACTGTATATCCCTCACCGCCATCGTGATCCCCGACAGCGTGACCCTGATCGACGAGTACGCCTTTGCTTACTGCGAAAAGCTGGCAAGCGTTACCCTCAGCAAAAACATCACGGCCATCAGCGCGAGCGCCTTCAGATTCTGTAAGGCCTTGACAACCATCGTTATTCCCAGCGGGGTGACCTCCATCGGGAACTACGCCTTTGGCAACTGCACGAGCCTGACCGAAATCGTGATCCCCGTCGGCGTGACCTCTGTCGGCAATAGCGCGTTCTATGCCTGCACCGCTCTCGAGCGCGCGACGCTCCCCGAGGGGCTTCTCACCATCGGATCCTCGGCGTTCTACAACACCAAGCTCGGAGAGATCGTGATCCCCGATTCGGTCACCTCTATCGGCTCCTCCGCCTTTGCGAGCTGTCAGTCCCTGGAGTCTGTCAAGCTTAGCGCAAGCTTGACAGTTCTGGAAAACGACCTCTTTTACAACTGTAGAAGGCTGACCGCCATTCTCATCCCCGAGGGAGTCACAAATATTGGCGAGGGTGTATTCGATAACTGCCAATCCCTTGCGTCGGTGTCCATCCCGAGTACCGTTACCTCCATCGGAAAGCATGCGTTCAGAAGCTGTACATCCCTCACCGAGATCACCCTTCCCGAAGGACTCGTGAGTATTGGCGAAAGCGCGTTCTCGGGCTGTACGTCCCTTGCATCGGTGAATATCCCCAGCGGCGTGACGGCACTGGAGACCGGCACCTTCTACAACTGCAAGGCGCTGACTTCGATCACCATTCCCGCCGGCGTGGTCAAGATCGGCTATAATGCCTTTGCCAACTGCTCGGCGTTGACCGAGATCCGCTTTGAGACCACCGAGGGCTGGTGGTATACCTCCTCCTCCACCGCGACGAGCGGTACGGCCATTGATAGCGCGCTGTTGTCCGATCCTGCAAGCGCAGCGACGGCTATGGTCACCACCTACAAGGGATATTATTTGAAACGAGCCTGACGCAAGGCTTCCGAATGCCGGTATGACCTGTGAGGCTTGTCCCTGCGGGTTTGAGCGGAGGTGTGGAATGTAGATGATTCAAAAAGGGTCGTTTTACATTTCACACCCTCCGCCACAAAAAGGACCTGAATCGAACACATTCTGTTCGGTTCGGGTCTTTTTCTATACTTTTATCCCCACATAACAATAATTTTCTCAAAATCCGCAGATACTATTGACAATATGACGGAAAAGCGTTATAATAATATCAAGGAAAGGAGGCGAATTCCATGCTTGACGCCATGCTGAAAGAGAGAAACATATCCATGTACCAGTGCGCGAAGCTCAGCGGTATTCCGTACACAACGTTGTCTGAGGTGGTGCGCGGCAAAACAAGGCTGGAGAAATGCTCAGCGGAAACGGTATATAAGCTGTCAAAGATCCTGAACGTTTCCATGGAGGAGCTTGTGACGGACTCTATGGAGCCGCGGCCGGATTTTGAGATTTTCAAAAGTAACGTGTGCCATCTTGTGAAGGATCGGGATGAACTGGATTTCATTGTTGAGACCTTGCAAAAGGATGAAATCAGCAAATACTGGAGCAAGAAATGGTATCCCGAAGCCTTCTATCTGCTGGCGATGGTGGACTATCTGAGCAGGATCCACGGCATCCCGATTTGTACCAGATATGATGAGATCCGCACCCATTCGTTGAAGGAGCCGCTGTATCCGAGAGACGTTCTGCTTCTGGCAAAATTGGACGGGGATACGGATGCGAAGGAAAAATGCAAAAGGGAAGCGATCCCCGAATTTTTGCGATTCAACATTGTAGAAAGTGAGGTCCGAAATGTCTATTGATATTCCTTTTACGAAGGAAAATTTGGAAGGTTACTTGAAAGAACTCGCCAAGGAGTATCGGAAAAGAGGGCACGGAGCACCTGCGGAAATGATCCTGGTTGGGGGCGCGTCGGTGCTGATCAATTACGGGTTTCGTGCCTCTTCCTACGATATTGACGCTAGCTACGATTCCCCCGCGATCATGAAAGAGGCAATCAACGCCGTGGGTGATAAGTTCGGCTTGCCCAACGGTTGGGTCAATGATGATTTCAAAAAGACAGCCTCGTATACCCCGAAGATCGTACAGTACTCCGAGTATTACAAAACCTTTTCAGGTGTCCTCCAGATCCGTACCGTCAGATCGGAGTATCTTGTAGCCATGAAGCTGGTATCCGGAAGACAGTACAAGAAGGATCTGTCGGACATAGCGGGTATTGTGTACGAGCAACAGATGGCCGGCAAGCCGTTGACCTATGAAATGATCGACGTAGCTGTACGGAATTTGTACGGCAGCTGGGACAATGTGGCGGATCACGCGCGGGGGCTTTTGGAGAGGATCCTTGCCTGCGAGGATCTCTCTGCCCTGTTCGTGGAGCTCAGCGAGGATGAACGGGCTGCGAGGACAGCGCTTGCTGAAATGGTCAAGAAGTATCCTGCTGCCATCAAGCAAGACAACGTGAACGACGTGATCGCGGCGGCGATGCGGAAGAAAAGGCAAGCGGAAGAGTGATTCTCCGCGGGGAGACGGTGGGAAGAATCTGTTGACAGGGAAGGACTTCTGTGATATAATATAGCCATCTTAAGGAGTGCAGGGTGTTGTGTACATGAATGGCATCCCCCCATCTCCGCCACAAAAACCAAAGAAAATCCTGATGTATCAAGATAACTTGGCACGTCAGGATTTTTCTTTTGTGAAAAAGTGAGACGTGAAGTTCTGACTTGTTTCTTCTTTGAAATATCTGATAGGTGGCGTTTTTTAC
>JAZNUO010000320.1:0-9911 GCA_045592305.1 Eubacteriales bacterium
TCGTATTACAGATACGGGTGCTGTTGTCCGCACAGCCAAATGCGGTTTCCATACAGTGAACATAAAACCCCCCTGTCCATGATCGCCGCCAAGGCAGTATCTCTGCGGAGACACCCCGAACGCGGTTTGGTATAAAGCGAATCAACAACACGCAGACTGCACCGTGGGGTACGGTCTGCGTGTTTCCGTTTCCGAAATGGCGCTGTGAAAGTCCAAAGCCCAACCGATGGCTCCGCGCCCGCGGAGAAATTAGACGGAACTGTTCAGCCGAGCTTCAAATTTGGGTTTATCGGGCAGGGGCTCTGCCCCTGCACCCCGCCAAAGGGGCTTTTGGAAAAGTCCCTTTGGAATCTTCAAAACTTTCAATAAATCATTGATAAATAATGCTTTTTGAAAGTTCTTGAAGGGTGTCCAGAGGGAAACTTCTTGCAAGAAGTTTCCCTTTGGCGTTCTCCTCGCCTCCCCCATAAACCCCAAGTTGACGTGCGACCGAGCCGCTACAATCTCACCGCGAAACAACCCCATAAGGATGTGATCTGCCATGATGAACGTAAAGTTGAAAACAACGTATTTGAAAAAAATCACCCGGCTGTGGGTGGGGCTGCTGTGCCTGCTGCTGATCCTGTGCGCCTGCGACAGCGATGAGCCCCGGACCGAGGAGCAGAGCTCTGCCATGCCCGAGACCGAAGTCACCGTAGACACCGACGGCGAGACCCACCCCCTCCCCGATCAGGATACCGCCAAGGGAGAGGACGGAAGCGATGACGCGACCGAGCCCGCTGAAAGCGAGGACACCGCCGACAAGGACACCACGGAGTCCGCTGAAAAGGATCCCGAAAAGCCCACCGACCCCGAGGATCAGGAATCGACTACCGAAAAGCCCGAGATTGAGCTTCCCAAGGTGGATTTCGACTGATCCTTGTATTCGAATCCATGCCGCCGCCCAAAAGGGCGGCGGTTTTTGCGTGAAATTTTGCGGAAGAGGCGAAAACCCCTTGCAATTCAAGCGGATTTGTGCTATACTAATACAGAATAGTCATTCGGCGCAACCACCCGCCATTGGGTCGAGCTTCCGCCCACCATACACTCCAAAAGGAGGAAATACCATGAAAAAACACCTCGGAGCGCCCCTGCGCTTCGGCTCGGCCGTGGCCGTTATGCTGGCCATGATTCTGCCCGCGAGCCTGACCTCCTGCTTCCATACTCCCTCCGTGGAGACCCCCACCGAGACCGAGTCCCATGAGGTAGTCACCCTGCCTCCCCTCACCGTTCCCGATCCCACCGACGATCGCGCGCCCACGGATACCACCGAGTACGCCGAGCGTGTGGAGCAGCTCTTCGCGGACAGCGTTCCCGCCCCCGCCTCGGATTTCACGTATGAGATCACCGAGGACGGCGAGATCACGATCACGGGCTACACGGGCGGCGAGCTGATCGTGGTCATTCCCGATACGATTGAGGACAAGCCCGTCACCGCCATCGCCGGGAACGCCTTTGCGGGCAAGGGCACCCTCAAGGCGGTTTCTGTTCCCGCCACCGTCAGGTCCATAGGGAAGGATGCCTTCAAGGGCTGTGAGAGCCTTTCCTCCCTGCGAACCCCCGTGTTTACCTGTGAGGATGCCCCCTATTTCGGCGCTCTGTTTGGCGGGTCATCCCACGAGACCAACGGCTCCTTCGTCCCCGTCAGCCTCACCACGCTGGTTCTGACCGCAGGCGAGTCCATTCCCGATTACGCCTTCTACGCCTGCCGAGGGCTGGAGACTGTGGCACTCCCCGAGACCCTGACCGAGATTGGCGGCTTCGCCTTCTACGGCTGTGAGTCCCTGACCTATATCCCCGCCGACCAAACCGCCCTCACGCTTGTGGGCGAGCGCGCCTTCGCGGGCTGTGGCGCTCTTCTGAGCCTCACCCTCCCCGCCACGGTGTACGTCATGGGCGCGGGTATGTTGGAGGGCTGCGGTAAGCTGGAGACCCTCACCATCCCCTTCGTGGGCGGGTGCACCTACGACTACCCCCTCACCGAGGAGGAAAAGGAGGCCATGGAACAGGAGAACGCGCCCCACCCCGCCGATACCACGGGGTATCTGGGCTACCTCTTCGGTGCCTCCTCCCACACCTTCACCGCGGGCTACCTCCCTGCCTCCCTCATCACCGTAACGGTTGCCGAGGGCTGTACCGCCATCCCCGCCAACGCCTTCTTTGAGTGCGCCTCGGTTCGCGAGATCAACCTCCCCGAGGGCGTGACCGAGATCGGTCGCCGCGCCTTCTACGGCTGTGAGCGTCTCGCCGCCATGACCCTCCCCGACAGTGTGACCGCCGTAGGTGACGATGCCTTCCACGGCTGTATCCGCATGAAGAGCTTCGCGGGCGGCGAAGGACTGTCCGCGCTGGGGGTTCAGACCTTCATGAACTGCGTGTCCCTGACCTCCGCGACCCTGCCCGATTCGGTGAAAAAGCTACCCAATTCCTGCTTCTCGGGTTGCGTTTCCCTCACCTCCCTCAAGGCCGACGGCGTGACCTCCAGAGGCGAGCAGGTTTTCCGCCATTGTGACAAGCTCCAAGGCTGGAGCGACTGATCCCACATCCGAATATTCATCGAAACAGGAGATAAAAAAACATGTCCAACTACAAGCTTGATACCATCTGCGTACAGGGCGGCTACAAGCCCGGCAACAGTGAGCCCCGCACCCTGCCCATCTACCAAAGCACGACCTACAAGTACGACTCCGCCGACCATCTGGGCGACCTCTTCGACCTGAAGGCCGACGGTCACATGTACTCCCGCATATCCAACCCCACCCTCGCCTGCGTGGAGGACAAGATCGCCGAGATGGAGGGGGGCGTTGGTGCTATGCTGGTCTCCTCGGGTCAGGCCGCCAACCTCACCGCCGTGCTGAACATCACCTCCGCGGGTCAGAACATCATCTCCCTCGCCTCCATCTACGGCGGCACCGTCAATCTTTTCGCTGTCACCCTGAAGAAGATGGGCATTGAGGTGCGCTTCGCCACCCCCGACATGACCGACGAGGAAATCGAGGCTATGATGGACGAGAACACCCGCATGATCTTTGGCGAGACCGTGGCCAACCCCGCGCTGGTGGTCTTTGATATTGAACGCTACGCCAAGCTGGCTCATAAGCACAGTATGCCTCTGGTGGTGGACAACACCTTCGCCACCCCCGTCCTCTGCCGTCCCTTCGAGTACGGCTGCGACATCGTCACCCACTCCACCACCAAGTACATGGACGGCCACGCCACCGTGGTGGGCGGCTGTATCGTGGACAGCGGCAGGTTCGACTGGTCTGTGGGCGGCCGCTACCCCGAGCTGACCACCCCCGACGACTCCTACCACGGCGTGGTCTACACCGAATCCTTCGGTCCCGCCGCCTTTATCACCAAGGCCCGGGTCCAGATGCTTCGCGATATGGGCAACACCATGTCCCCCATGGCCGCTTTCCTCCTGAATCTCGGTCTGGAGACTCTCGCCCTCCGCATGGAGCGCCACTGCGCCAACGCTCTGGCCGTGGCCAAGTTCCTTGAGAGCCACGAGTGCGTGGACTGGGTGGACTATCCCCTTCTTGAAGGCAACTCCCAGTACGATCTCGCCAAGAAGTACCTCCCCAAGGGCGCTTGCGGCGTGATCTCGGTGGGCATCAAGGGCGGCCGCGCCGCCGCCACCAGGTTCCTGGACAACCTGAAGCTTCTGAACATCGTGGTTCACGTGGCCGATGCCCGCTCCTGCGCCCTCCACCCCGCCTCCACCACCCACCGCCAGCTCACCGAGGAGCAGCTCCATGCCTGCGGAGTCAAGCCCGAGCAGGTCCGCCTCTCCATCGGCATCGAGAACATCGAGGACATCCTTGCCGACCTCGATCAGGCTCTGAGAGCGTAAGCACGGCAGGGCTCTGCCCTGCACCCGCTTGAAACCCTTTTTGAAAAAAGGGTTTCAACACTTCCCAAAAACTTTCATAAAGGCAATATAAAAGTAACGATTCGGTGGATTTCCTCATTATGAAGGACGGCTGAACCGTTACGAAAGAATAAGCCCTTTCCCCAGAATACGAAACGAAAAGGACTGTCACCATGCCCATCAAAATTCCCAATCTTCTCCCCGCGACGGACACGCTTCTCAACGAGAACATCTTCGTCATGACCGAGACCCGCGCCATCACTCAGGACATCCGCCCCCTGCATATCCTCATGCTCAACCTCATGCCCAAGAAGGTGGAGACCGAGACCCAGATCGCCCGTCTCATCGGCAACACCCCCCTCCAGGTGGAGCTGGAGCTGCTCCAGACCGCCACCCACAAGTCCAGCCACACCTCCGAGGAGCACATGCTGGCCTTCTACAAGACCTTTGATGAGGTCAGGCATAAGAAATACGACGGCATGATCATCACGGGCGCGCCCGTGGAGCAGCTTCCCTTTGAGGAGGTGGACTACTGGGGCGAGCTCTGCGAGATCATGGAGTGGAGCAAGACCCACGTCACCTCCACCCTCCATATCTGCTGGGGCGCGCAGGCGGGACTCTACTACCACTACGGCATCCCCAAGTACCCTCTGGACAAGAAGCTCTTCGGTGTCTACGAGCACAAGCTGGACTACAACCGCTCCATGCTCTTCCGCGGCTACGATGACGTTTTCAACGTCCCCCACTCCCGCCACACCACCACCAAGCGAGAGGACATCGAGGCCATCCCCGAGCTCCGCATCCTCGCAAGCTCCCCCGAGGCGGGCGTTTTCTGCGCCATGACCGCCCGCGGCAAGCAGGTCTACGTCATGGGGCATTCCGAGTACGATGCCGACACCCTGAAGAGCGAGTACCTCCGCGACAAAAACGCGGGTCTGCCCATCGAGCCCCCCGCCCACTATTTCCCCGACGATGATCCCACAAGGGAGCCCATCGTCCGCTGGCGATCCTGCGCCAATCTGTTCTATTCCAACTGGCTGAATTATTACGTGTATCAGACTACGCCTTATGATGTGAAGGATATTCAGTGAGGCGGCAAAACGAAAAGCACAACCTTTACGTGAGGTTGTGCTTTTGCGTCTTTTGTGATTGTACACCAGACAAAAAGAGAAAGGAAAAGGGACAGGAAGCAGGTGATGATCTTAATTGAATACCATTAATGACGCATTGTAAAGTAAAGCGTTTGGTCAAATCTTCGTTCGGGGCTTAGCCGTTCAATATACCCATCTTCAATGATTTCATTCACAACTGTTTTGGGCAATATGGGATGCTCAATTCTATCAGAGGTGACATATTGCCGCCATTTAGAGCCGCCTATTGCGAATTCCTTATCAGTTTGGTTGCCAAAGGCCATTTGTCTGTATATATCAACCATGCGAATTCTTCCCGATTTGCTTAATTCCCATATGCAACGAGCGAGTCGTGCTGTTGCTCGCATAGGTCGGCTCATTGTTTTGGCGGGGTCAGAAGCACCATCTACAAATAATCTTGAAAACGCATAGTCGCTCCATACAACAATGTCAAAGGCATGGTCTGCAAGTATTGGAGATTTCCCCTGAGTTTTCCATATAGTTTGCATGAGCAAGGGCTTTTGATGTTGATAGTATTCGCGTTGAAATGCATCTATACTATTGCAAATTGCAGGCATTTTGTGGGTCATTTCAAAATCGTTATCCCACATTTGAATAGATGAACAGGCATCTTCGAAAATGCTCCTAATATGACGGTCATCATCTTTAACGGAGTCATACATTCCCAACGCACAGTAGGATGTAGTGGCAGAACGAATGACTAATTCACACCCCCATCTGTCCTCGGTTTGTCTGCTGGTTTGATCTGTTGGTAATACAGTTAGTTTGACTTCAAGCGGGGCGAGGAAGTTATCGTGTGTGTCCTTAACCACAAGGTCAATGCCGTCAATGACATCGAAGGAATATTGCTGATATGGTTCAAAAACAGATTCGAAGCTAAAAAACAAGTTGTTCGGCGAAAGCGTACCAGAGTTAAAAACTTGATTAATAGGGATTTCATCCGCAACAACACATAATCTGCCATCTATACAATCAAGTCGGATATAAATCGCGGGTATATGATTCGCTAGCATATAGCATGCGGCAGCGGTAGGGAAACTGGAATTGAAGCAGTTCTTACCCCAATGCCTGTCAACCGTTCTGTTTGAATTTTCAATACCAAAAAGACCAGAAGCCATAAAATAAAAATCCTTTCGAAAAATTGACGTCAACATATTGACGTCTTGGTTTTTTTGTGATATAATAAATGTGGTTATATCACAAATATTTTCTGCAAACTTATTATAGCATAATTTTGTTGAAAAAGGAAGAGTAATTTATGAAAATTGTGGATTTATTTTCGGGATGTGGAGGATTATCTCTTGGATTTCAAAAGCAAGGGTTTGAAATAATTGCAGCGTTTGAATTGTGGGATGCCGCCGTAAAGTGCTATAGAGAAAACTTTAATCATCCCGTTTATCAGATAGACTTGTCTGATGTGGATAATGCTGTAGGAAAAATCGCGCCGCTAAACCCCGATATGATAATTGGGGGACCGCCTTGTCAAGATTTTTCCCACGCAGGAAAACGTATAGAAGCGGGGCGTGCAATATTGACTGATGCGTTTGCCGAGATTGTTGGACGGGTACGCCCTTTATGCTTCGTTATGGAAAACGTAGATAGAGCACGCAATAGCAACGCGTATGCTTGTGCTCGTAAAATTTTTAAGCTGGCGGGGTACGGGCTCACAGAAATAGTCCTTGATGCTAGTCTGTGTGGTACTCCCCAAAAAAGAAAACGCTTTATTTCTTTCGGAATGCTTAGCAAAGAAGATGGTTTTGCTTTAAAATATTTCGAGCAGAGATTGTCAAAAAAGCCTATGACTGTGCGCGAGTTTTTGGGGGATGCGCTGGACTTTGCTTTCTATTATCGTCATCCACGCAATTACAGCAGAAGAGCGGTTTTCTCTGTTGACGAGCCAGCTCCTACTATGAGAGGTGTTAACCGTCCTGTTCCTAAAGGATATCCCGGTCATCCTAATGATGCGTGCCCTGTTACCGATTCACTTCATGTTCTTACTACGCTTGAGCGTTCTTGGATACAAACATTCCCCAAAGATTTCAAATGGGTTGGAAACAAAACAGATGTTGAGCAAATGATTGGTAATGCTGTTCCAGTTAATCTTGCCCAGTTTGTTGCCGAAACAGTAAGATTAACTTTGGAGGAGCAAGATAATGGTTGATGTGAAAAAATTTCGGAAATGGCTGTTGACAAACACAGACTATTCAGACGCGGTTATTAACGACACTATTTCCAGAATAAAGAGAGCAGACGCGATTTTGGAATGGTACGATGATGAAGTTTATCAATTTTATTTGGAACGCGAAGAAGCATATATGGATTTATCGGTATCAGTTCGTTCCCAAATTAAAAAGGCAGTAAAACTGTACTTTGCCTTTTCTTCAAAATCCAAATAAGAACACTACAAAACACGCCCCCAACGCATCCTCGCGTTGGGGGTAAGTATTTTTGGGGGAACCATACGATTCTCTCGTCAGGGCTTCTGATCAGGAATTGGTATAATGGTGCCGTCGAGCCCGTTCAGCCCTGTGAACAGGGGGTTGGTTTCAAACAAAGGCACTCCAAAACATCTCCAAAATCCCCCGTCACTTCGCCGATAACGCGACGGATAAAGACCTCGATCTCCTCCTCTCGGATGTAGAGCTCCCGCTCCTCCGCCTCTGCGACTCCGCGGCGGTAAAAGCTCTCGATCTCCCCCCGCTTGGACTCAAAGGCGTCCGCGGGAAAGAAGGGAAGGAACCGATTTTCAAAGCGCGGGGTATCCAGAAACAACCTATAGGCGGGCAGCGCGGGATGGCGGCGGAGGTACAGAAAGTCCATGTCGTACCAATCCCGCTTCAAAAAGGCGTAGAACCGAGCCACCCCCTCGGGGGTCTCCTTGCCGTCCGTGAGCCGCAGGTGGGCGAACTGCTCCTTGGCGGGGTAGATGAAATCCCGCACCCATGCGTTGTCGGTAATCAGATGGCAGAGATACCCCAGATAAAAGGCCGCCGCTACCCTGTCCCCTCGCTCCTGAGCGGGGATCAGCCATTCCCGCGCGAACGAATGAGGATCGCACCGCTCAGGATTCTGCCCCGCGGGGACACCCTCAAAGCGGCGCATGAAATGGGAGGTGTTCTTGTCGGGGCTGTACCCTCCGTCGGGCGTGGGCACTCCGCTGTCGGGAGCGATATTCCCCATGACGAAGGCCTCGGTCAGCTCCCCCTCGGGACACTCCCCCCAAGCACCGCTATCCAGCATAGCCTGCGCCACGCGGAAATGGATCATCCAAGAAGCCATGTAAACATCCTTTCTTTTTTGCGGGCAAATGCCCGTAAAACGTAGGGGAGGGGCTTGCCCCTCCCGCTCAATGAGATCATGAAAACCGACTGCGGGGGCAGATCACTCCACCACTCCCACAATCAAGGGCCGCGCCTCAGGCTTGACCTCGCCTATGGACGTAGAGGCCAGCAGCTTTTTCTCCGCTCCGTCCAGCAGCTCCTCGCGGGAGGCGTACAGGGTGGCGATGGACCGACCCGCCCGCACCGCGTCCCCCGTCTTGGCGTGGAGCAGGATGCCCGCCGCGGGGTCGATCACATCCTCCTTGCGGTTGCGTCCCGCACCCAGAAGCAGGGCGGCGGTGCCGTAGCCCTCACAGTCAACCGAGGTGATGTATCCGTCGGTAGGAGCGACGACCTCGCGGGAATAGGAAGCCGTCGGGAACTTCTCGGGATGGTAGATCCACTCGGGATCGCCTCCCTGCGCCTGCACCATAGCCGCGAAGGTGCGGAGAGCCGAGCCGTCGGTCATGACGCGGCGGACGCTTTCCTCGCATTCCTCCGCCGTACCCCGATCCGAGATCACCAGCATGTGGGTGGCCAGAGCCACGCAGAGCTCGGTGAAGTCCGCAGGGCCTCTGCCGTTCAGGGTCTCGATGGCCTCGATGACCTCCAGGGAATTGCCGATGGCATTCCCCAAAGGCCTGTCCATATCCGTAATCAGGGCGCGCACCCGTTTGCCCGCCCGCTTGCCGATGTCCACCATGGCCTCGGCGAGGGCGCGGCTGTCCTCCTCGGACTTCATGAACGCGCCGCTGCCTGTTTTCACGTCCAGCAGAATGCAATCGTCATCGGCGGCCAGCTTCTTGCCCATGATGGAGGAGGCGATCAGCGGCAGAGAATCCACCGTGGCGGTCACGTCGCGGAGGGCGTAGAGCAGCTTGTCCGCGGGAGCCAGATCGGCACTCTGCCCCACGATGGCAATGCCCACCTCATTGACGATGGCCTCGAACTCGGCGGTGGTCAGGTCGGTACGGAAGCCCTCAATGGCCTCCAGCTTATCCACAGTGCCACCGGTATGACCCAGTCCTCGGCCGCTCATTTTGGCAACCTTGACCCCCAGCGCGGCCACGATAGGGGCTACCGCCAGACTGGTCTTGTCTCCCACGCCGCCGGTGGAGTGCTTGTCCACCCGCAGACCTTGGATGCCCTCAAAGTGGAGGGTGTCCCCCGAGTCACGGATGGCCATGGTCAGGGCGGCGGTCTCGGCGGGGGTCATGCCGCGGAAGTAGACCGCCATGCAAAAGGCGGCTGCCTGATAGTCGGGGATCTCCCCCGATACGTAGCCCGCGATGAACTCTCGGATTTCGGTGTCGGTCAAGACCTGACCGTCTCTCTTTTTCTTGATAACCTCGTATGGACGCATGGTGGTTCCTTTCTGTTGTGGGTAATGGTTCAAATTTGGGTTTGTCGGCCAGGGGCTCTGCCCCTGCACCCCGCAAAAGGGACTTTTGGAAAAGTCCCTTTCGAATCTTCAAAACTTTCAATAAATCATTGATAAATAATGCTTTTTTGTAAGTTCTTGAAGAAGTC
>JAZNUO010000321.1:0-4697 GCA_045592305.1 Eubacteriales bacterium
CCCGCCGCCCCCGAATGCTACGAGCAGGACATCCTCGCCATGAAGTCACTGGGCTTCAATACTCTCCGCAAGCACATCAAGGTGGAGCCCGAGCAGTTCTACTACGATTGCGACCGCCTTGGTATGCTGGTCATGCAGGACATGGTCAACAACGGTCATTATTCTTTCCTCCGCGACACCGCCCTGCCCACCGTAGGCATCAAAAAGCTCTCGGACAAGGGGCTGCACCGCGACAAAGCCACCCGACAAGCCTTCTATGACGGCATGGAAGCCACGGTGGGTCAGCTCCGCAACCATCCCTGTATCGTGTATTGGACGATTTTCAACGAGGGCTGGGGGCAGTTCGACGGCAATACCGCCTATCACCGCCTCCGCGCGATGGACTCCACCCGCTTCATCGACACCGCCTCGGGCTGGTTCAAGGTGACGGACACCGACGTGGACAGCGAGCACATCTACTTCAAGCCCGTCAAGCTCAAATACGGCGACAAGCCCATGATTCTCTCAGAGTTCGGCGGCTACTCCTACAAGCCCGAGGGACACGTGTTCAATCCCGTCAACACCTACGGCTACCGTTTCTTTGGGGAGCAGGCCAACTTTGAAAACGCTCTCGTGGCTCTCTACGAGGACGAGATCATCCCCGCCGTGGAAAAGGGGCTGTGCGGCGCGGTCTACACCCAGGTTTCCGACGTGGAGGACGAAACCAACGGGCTTCTCTCCTACGATCGCAAGGTTCTGAAGGTAGCCCCCGAGCCCATGAGAGCCATCGCCGACGCGCTGAATGCCGCCATTCGTTCCCCCAACGCCTGAACCCCATGCCCGAGGGAAAGAGCATCGGTCGCGGACTCGCGCGCCGTCGCGGTTGCCTTCCCCGCGGTTCCGAAAAAAGAAAAAGGAGGATGGATTCCTCCCATAGGGTGTCGCCCCGCGGCCTCGTGGATGGCGGCATCTATCCCGCCCCCGGGGTAGAGCTCCTCGTTGGAGGGGTTGACGATAGCGTCGCAGGTCATTTGGGTGATGTCCTGACGGATGATGCGGATGGGCATGGTACACCTCCTTTTTCTTGATCTGCTCCCATTATAGCACACCCGCCGCAAAAATGCAAGTCCTCCCTTGACAGGGACGGCGGGGCGTGTTATAATCAAGGCGAGCACGTAGACGATCGCGAAAGGCTTCAAATATGGGTCTATCGAAGAGATACAAGATACGCGCCGAGCAAGCTCGGCCGATACGAGATACAAGATATAGAAACGGAAGTCGCCGTAAGGTTTTTTCATATCTTGTATCTCGTATCTTGTATCTCACCGTTAAACCCCAATTTGAAGCGATCACCCACAGACAAGCATAGCCAAGGAGCCTGCCATGACCATTACCTCTCTTTTGGAGAACACATCCTCCCGCTCGGACATTGCCGCCGAACACGGGCTTTCCCTGTATATCGAGACCGAGACCCGCCGCATCCTCTTCGACATGGGGCAGACCGATCTGTTCGCCCGCAACGCCGAGGTATTGGGCATCGACCTGTCGCGGGTGGATCTCGCCGTCCTCTCCCACGGCCACTACGACCACGGCGGAGGACTGGCTACCTTCTTGGAAATCAACCAGGCCGCTCCCGTCTACCTCACGGAAGCCGCCTTTCTTCCCCACTACAACGGCACCCGGAAATACATTGGGTTGGATACTTCCCTACGGTGTCATCCCCGACTCCGTGTTGTCCGCGGTGATCTGCCCTTGGGTGGCGGTCTGACCTTGCTTTCTCCAAACGGGCGGAAGCGGAATCATTCTCTCGGCAGCTTCGGTCTGACCGAGCGGGTAGGCGACACCTTCATCCCCGACGATTTCCGCCACGAGCAGTACCTGCTCATGGAGGAGGCGGGAAAACGCGTCCTTGTCAGCGGCTGCTCCCACGCAGGAGTTCTTGACATCATGGAGTGGTTCTCCCCCGACGCGCTGATCGGTGGGTTCCACGTGTCCAAAATGGCACTTGGGGAGGAGCTTTCCGCTCTGGGGGAGGCTCTGGCGGCTCACGGCACCGACTGCTACACCTGCCATTGTACGGGCAGCGAACAGTACGCCTTCCTGAAGGAACGGATGCCGCGGCTTCACTATCTGGCGGGCGGGGAGACTGTCCGTATTTGATCCGCATAACACAAAAAGACCGCTCCGAGTGAGGCGGTCTTTCTGTATGGGTAAATTGGAGGGGAGCCCCCCTCCCCTACACCCCTCGTTTGTTCCTTAGCAGCTCTTCATGAGTCGGATATAGAACTCCACCGTCCGCTCGACGGTCTCCAGACGGACACGCTCGTTGTGTCCGTGGATGGTGGCGCGCTCTTCAGCCGTGAGATCCATGGCCGAGAAGCGGTAGACCTTGTCCGAGATGCGGCCGTAGTGGCGGGAGTCGGAGCACTGCACCATGAGGTAGGGGGAGACGATACAGCCCTTCCAGGTCGATGCCACGGCGCTGGAGACCTTATCCCACCCCTCGCAATCGGTGGTGGAGATGCGGCTGGGGTTCATACCCCCTTCAACCGTGATCTCGATGCTCTCGTCGTTCACCGTCTTGTTCAGGTAAGCCAGCATTTCATCCATACTGTCGGCGGGATTGAGACGGATATTGGAGACCAGAGAGGCCTTGGGGGGAATGACGTTGGGTGCCGACGAGCCCTGCATCCGGGTGAAGGCCACGGTGGTGCGGAGCAGGGCGTTCAGCTCGCCGCCGCTCTTCTTGGTGATGAGGGAGAGAACGGGGAGGAACAGCTTGATGTTGGAGAAGATGATCCTGTAGACGAAGGTAGAATGTCGGCCCAGCGTGTCAAACATCAAGGCGACAGGCGGGGTGAGGGCTACCTTGCGGGGGTGGGTCAGCACGCGGGTGCAGGCGCGGGAGAGCCGATCCACAGGGGCGTTCGGCTTAGGCGCGGAGGCGTGACCACCACTGGATTTGGCGGTGTAGCGGACGTTCATCATGCCCTTCTCGGCGATACCGATGAGGCCGCAGGGAGCCTTCACCCCCGGGAATACGTTCTCCACCACGGCTCCTCCCTCGTCCAGCACGAAGGCGGGCTTAATGCCGTTCCTTTCAAAATAGTCCACGATATGCACCGCGCCCATGCCGTTGACCTCCTCGCCTCCCGAGAAGGCGAAGTAGACGTCACGGTCGGGGGTAAAGCCTTGGGAAATGAGGGTATCGGCGGCGAACAGGATGCCGTTGACCGTGCCCTTGGTGTCCAGGGTGCCGCGTCCCCAGAGACAGCCGTCCTCGATGATGCCGTCAAAGGCGGGCTTGTCCCAGCCGCTCTCGTCCACGGGAACCACGTCGTAGTGCGCCATCATAACGGCGGGCGCGCCCTCGGTCTTGCCCTTCCAGCGCAGTAGGAGACCGCGGTCGGGCATACGGTGGAATTCGCAGACCTCAAAGACGCGGGGGTAGAGGGTGGGGAGCTTGGAAACGAGCTTTTCAAATTCGGTGTCGTCCTCCATGGAGGCATCCATGTAGGACACGGTCTTGCACCTCACCAGCTCGCGGAGAGACTCCACCGCGGCGTTTTTACCGAAATCCACGGGGGCGTTGTCGGCCTTGGGGCGGACCTTGGGTTTGAAGGTCATGGCGCGGATGAGGATGACCGCCAGAAAGATGATGAGTGCCAGCGGGATAAGGATGGCGAGGGCATAGAGCAGCAGAAAGACAATGCCCAGAGCGAGCCATTCATTCATATTACAGAACCTCCTGTCTTGGCGGGGGTGATTTCCCCGTGCGCATAGTCTCATTATACCACGAAAGCCCCTGTTTGACAAGGCGGTTCACGGTTTTTTTGATGTTTTCGTTGACACGTCACCGTCGGGATGGTATAATAGAAGAAAGAGTCGCGGAGCACTTGGAGGCTTCGGGCAATTCTGTCACCCTCCCCGTACCCCCGCCGCCCTCACGGGATGGGTCAGCACGGCGGGTGACTTCACTGTTTTAAGGATGCAGATATGAAATACACGTTGAAAAAAAGCCATACGCTCCTTCTGGCGGTCAATTTTGTCATCATGGCCGCCGTATTCGTGGGCAATTATTTCTTCCTGACCGCAGGCGGTCTGGAGGTCAAGGCCGTCACCAGCGCGGGCTTTGTCCTCATGGGGCTTGTGAATCTGGTAGCCGCCCTCATCCAAAAGCGGCCGCGGGTGTCCTTTCAGGTGTGTTTGGCGGCGGGACTCCTTCTGGCCTGCTGGGGGGATATTCTCATTATCCCCGACTTTGTGGCGGGGGCTTCCCTCTTTGCCGCGGGGCACATCTGCCTGACCGTATCCTACTGCGCGATCGACAGACCCCGCCTCCTCGACGGGATCATCGGGGGCGGTATTTTCGCCGCGGCGGCCTGCTTCATCCTCTTCGCGCCCATTCTGCGCTTTTCCGACGGCTATCTGCAAGGGATCTGTCTGATCTACGCCCTCATCATCTCCTGCATGGTGGGCAAGGCCGCGGGGAACTTCATCCGCCGCCCCTCCCTCCTTACCGTCACCATCCTTGCGGGGAGCGTCCTTTTCTTCTTCTCGGATCTCATGCTGCTCCTCGACTGGTTCGCGGGCGGCGGTCGGATCGCGGGCCTGCTCTGCATGGGAACCTACTACCCCGCCCAGTGCCTTCTGGCTCTCTCGGGGCTGATCGGAAGCCTTGAAATGAAGCGGGATTGAAGCAAAGAAATTGGGGTTTA
>JAZNUO010000322.1:0-2246 GCA_045592305.1 Eubacteriales bacterium
GAGTCGCGCAGATCAGGTGGTGGGTTTCTTAAGGGAGGCACCGTGGGTGACTCCCTTAAGTGGCGATTCTTTTGGTACTTTTCTTTCGCCATGGAAAGAAAAGTACATAGGTAAAACTCTTCTATAAACCCAAATTTGAAATATTGGCTGAATAGTTACATTTGGATTTGTCGGTGCTTTTTTTGAGCGGTCATCCCGAGCGAAGGGCGAAGCCCGAAGTCGAAGGATCTCTTGTCGGAGAAGGAGATCCTTCGACTCCGCCGCAAGCGGCTCCGCTCAGGATGACTCTTTACGTAAGACCGCAAAGCCCCAATTTACAAAATCCCCCAACCGTCTGATTCAGACAACCAAAAGGAGCGCCCTCCCAAGAGAACGCTCCTTTTCATTTCGGAATTCAGCTATGACAGTCTCCCGCCGCTCAGTTCCCTTCCCCCTCCGCAGGCGCCTTCACGGTCAGCTCGCAATACTGGGGCAGGTGATCCGACAGATAAATGCCGTCGCGGTGGTAGTGGATGTTGCGGTACACCATGGCGGTGTAATCGTCGGGTGTGTAGAAAACGTAGTCAATGGGCTTATAGGCGGGATTGTACTTGTCACTGCCCTCCTGCCAGTAGGACGTCAG
This sequence comes from Eubacteriales bacterium, assembly GCA_045592305.1. Classification (GTDB taxonomy): domain Bacteria; phylum Bacillota; class Clostridia; order Oscillospirales; family CAG-272; genus CAMEON01. Next base: position 623 of record JAZNUO010000322.1, read on the forward strand.
GGATGCCCATGCGTCCTCGGAGACCGTGTCCTTCGCGTCGGTACGGGCATCCGCGAAGCAACCCGTGATCTCCTCCCCCGTGCTGCTCTTGAAGCTGCTCAGACCCAGAATGTTCTTGAACAGGGCGTAGATCTCCCCCTCCGAGGTGGTGGGCTTCTGGTTGAAGTCGCCCGTCAGAACCATGGGCAGATCGGGCAGGGTTTGGATGAACTCCAGAATGACCCGCGCCTGGGACTTACGGATGTTGCGGCCTTCATCGGCGCTGTTGTTGCCGTTGTTATCCAGATGGGTGTTGATGTGGATATACTCGTAGCCCGTGGTCTTGTCCTTCAGGTGCGCCCACGTGCAGATCCGAACGTAGTTGACACCCGGGAGGGCAGAGCCCGCTACGTTGGGAGTCTTGGAAAGCCAGAAGGTGCCGTGATCCACCAGGTCAAACTTATCCTTGCGGTAGTAGATGGAGTTGGCCTCGTTCCCCACAACTCTCGGCGCGCCTACCCCCGCGTAGCTCTGGTTGAAGGCAAAGGTATCCATACGCTGGAGCCAGCCCGGAGTAACCTCCTGCATACCGATGGAGTCGGGCTGCAGCTCGTCCAGCAGATCGCGGAGCAGCTCTGCGCGCAGATCGAAATCCACCTTAGTGCCCTTCTCGGTCTGGACGTTGAAGGACATGACCTTGAGCGTATAGTCATCCATGGTCTGCTCCGTAATGGGGTAGGTGTCGGACACGGCGGGGCACAGGGCAAGCGCCTCCTCGGCGGTGGCGAAGAAATGCACCTCGGCTAAATCCATGGACTCGCCGTCCTTGCCCGCGGACTTCTCGAAGTTCAGGTAGAACACCGACCAGTCCTTGGTAAAGGGGGTCAGGTTCAGGTAGATATACTGCCAGTCGTCGCTGTCGGCCACGCGGGTCGTGCGGGCAAAGCCGTCAGAATCGGCCGCCTCACGGGGAGTCTCGCCGCCGAAGAAGCAAAAGCTGCGGCTCCAGAGATCGTAAGCCTTGACCTTCAGGACAACGTGGGGATATTCGGTGGTATTGGGAAGAATACCGTTCATGGAGGATACCAGCTCCCCCAGCTCCAGCAGAACAGAGGGTTGGACCGTGCCTGCGGCGACGATCCCCTTGGTGGTCATGCGGAGCACCTTACCCTCGCTCTCGTCGTTCTCGAAGGAGACCGAGCATCTGGTGGCGCGGGTAACAAAATCCCGCGCATCCACGGCGGTGACACCGTCCAGATCCACCTTGAGCATGAGGGTGGGTTCCTCGGTAACAGGCTCGGTAGGCTCCTCGGTTGCGGCATCGGTGAGCTCCTCGGCGGAGGTGTCGGGCTCGGTTGGTTCTTCGGTGGCGGTCGCGGTGGGAGTATCGGTCTCGGACGGAGTGGGGGTTGTCTCGTCGGTGTCCCCGCCGTCACAGGCGGTCAGCGACAGGCACAGACACAGGGTCAAGAGCCCTGCCAGCCACAGAATACGGGCGAAGTGTTTCATGAGTGTTCCTCCTTTGAAAGTGCCGGAGTCGATTGCGAAATTGCGTAAATTGGGGTTTATCGGCGCGATAGACTCCATGTACTTTTCTTTCGCCATGGAAAGAAAAGTACATAGGTAAAACTCTTCTATAAACCCA
>JAZNUO010000323.1:0-3764 GCA_045592305.1 Eubacteriales bacterium
TTGGAATCTTCAAAACTTTCAATAAATCATTGATAAATAATGTTTTTTTGAAAGTTCTTGAAGGGAGTCCAGAGGGAAACTTCTTTCAAGAAGTTTCCCTTTGGCGTTCCCTCGCCCCTGCCCGACAAACCCAAATTTGAAGCCCAACACGATACACGCCCCACGGTATTGTTTCCCCAACGCATACGGAACGCCCCGCCGAATGGCGGGGCGTTCGCTATTCAAACACGTGTGTAGGCTTGGGCGGCGGACAGATTCCGCGGAAAACCGACCTTACAGCGCCACGATCATCATCACCAGCACCAGGATACCGAGGAGCATCCAAGCCCCGCCGAGGATGGTCAGCAGATACCAGCGCTTCTTGTACCCCTGCTTGGCGGAGTGAGGCAGACACAGACCCAGCACCAAGGGCGCTACGGGAAGGGCGATGCCCAGAATGGCGACGGTGAAGTAGACGAAGGCCACGGGAGGGGGATCGCCGCCCATGAGGTCGTTTCCGATACCCGATTCGCTCTCAATGCCCCACATGTAGTGGGCGGAGGCGCGGGAGAAAGCGGTGTGGGTGTCCTCCTGCCACTCGTCGGGAACGCGATACAGGGTGACGGTCACGCCCTCTTTGGGGAGGATCTGCCCGTTTTCATCCAGCGCGGCGGCGGGGACGTCCTCCACGGGGATGAAGTAGGTCTCCCCCGCCAGATCGAAGAGGAAGCCGCGGTTGACCGCGATCATCTCGTCCTGATCGTACAGCCACAGCTCGTAGTGAGGGGCGTAGCGGAGACCGTGCAGGGTGTCGGTGAGGGTCTCAGCCGCGGGATCGGTCAAGAGCTCGTACAGATCCCGCAGGAATTTCTTGTTCATATCATAGTGCAGGTACTCGTCCATTTGCATGAAGCTCACGGTTGTGACCTGCGAGCCCTGCGCGGTGTACAGAGCCTCTACCTTCTTCATCCGCTTTTCGGTGGCGAAGAACACCCACTCCCCCGCGGCGTTGACGGCGGCCAGCACGTCCCCGCGCTCCTCGGCGTTGTAGACGTTGTAGGTGTGCCCGTCGATCGTGGCGGTGTTTCGGTACTCATAATCGTATGCGGGATCGTAGCGCAGATGGATGGAGTCCTCCACGCGGTAGTAGACCTCGGTCTTGCCGTTGGGGAAGGTGGCGGTCAGGGTCTTTGTAGCCGCGTCATAGTCCCATTCGGTATAGTTGTCCTTGGCGGCGGCAGGGATGACCGCGGCGGTCAGAAGCAAGACAAAGGCAAAGACCAAAGCCAGCATACGGGGAAGAACGCTGTATCTCATATTCAGTTTCATATTCGTATCCTCCTTTACGCCAGATTCAGCTTCTTTTCGATCTTGTTCAGGGTCATGAAATGCACGATGGCGGCAAGAGTAGCAAACGCCAGCGCGACGATGAACAGAACCGCGGTGATGGTCAGACCCATGACGGCGCCCCCCGCGAACATGGCGGCGGCGATGACGCCGACAACACCCACCGAGAGGAACATGAGGATGAACTCACCCACCAACCCCACCACGGTATTCACACCGTAGTAGATGCCGATGGCGGCGATGAGCTTGTGCTTTTTGGCGATGACGGCGCCGATGGTGATGCAGAGGTAGATCAGACCGCTCTGGAACAGACCCATCAGAAGCAGAATGGCCAGCGCGGCAGGAACCCACAGGATCACCCAGCCGCCGCAGGCATCCCACGAGGTGGCAATGAAGTCACCGATGGCGCGGAATACCTCGAAGCTCAGGAAGAATTCACCGCTCTCGGTGGGGGGAGCCACCAGAACAATGAAGAGAACCCCGACGAGCAGCACCAGAACGGTGGCGAACTGGAGCAAAGTCCCCATGATGACCTTGGAGAGGTACAGGGTGGAGCGCTTGACGGGAAGGGTGAAGGTCAGGTAGCCCTCGTCGGTGTAGAAGTGGGTGTACATCCGCCAGAAGACCAGAATGAAGCTGACCGTCATGCCCATGACCGTGGCCATGAGGCAGAACATGGAACCGATCATGACGAAGGTGGAGAGAACCATCAGCCCCTCGGGGACGTCAGGGGTAATTGTGCACTGGGAGAAGAAGCGGATGCCCAGACCCGCGATGACGGAGGCTCCCAGCATGGAGACGGCTATGATCCACCACAGGCGGAACACCGACCGAAAATCATATTTCAAGCATTTCTTCAGCATTTGAATACCTCCCGGAACAGTTCGTCAAGGGATTTCCCTTGCTCGGCGCGAACCTCGTCGGCCATGCCCGAAAGCAGGATACGGCCGCCGAAGCCCATAAAGGCGAATTCATCCAGCACAGGCTCAATATCGTGGATGAGGTGGGTGGTGATGATGACGGCGGCCTCGGGGTTGTAGCTGCCGATGATGGTGGAGAGGATGTAGTCTCGGGCGGCGGGGTCAACGCCTCCGATGGGCTCATCCAACAGGTAGAGCTTTGCGCGGCGGGACATGACCAGCACGAGCTGTACCTTCTCCTTGTTGCCCTTGGAGAGGGTCTTGAGCTTGGCGTTTGTGTCGATAGACAGATCAGCCAGCATCTTCCGCGCCAGAGCCTCGTCGAAGTCGGCGAAGAAGTCGGCGAAATACTCGATGAGCTGCTCCACGCGCATCCAGGAATTGAAGTAGGTGCGCTCGGGGAGGAAGGAGATCAGGGCATTGGTGGCCTCGCTCTGAGGGACACCGCAGACCTCGATGGTACCGCTGTCGGGCACCAGAATACCCGAGACCAGCTTCAGCAGGGTGGACTTACCGCAGCCGTTGGGGCCCAGAAGCCCTACGATCTTACCGCCTGTCAGGGAAATATTGAGGTTGTGCAGGACAGGGCGGGAGGCTACGTAGCTTTTGTTGAGATTGACGCAGGACAGAATGGGGGCGGTGGGATCGAATCCCACGGGCATTCCCGCAATCAGTCCCGACTGTGGATTGACGCCATTGTTCATGGGGGATACTCCTTTCATTCGGTGGTGTTTGGATCGGACGCGTCACTGTCCGAGGGGGTAGCGGCTTGGTTTTGGTAGGCGCGGATGCCTTCGATCAGCTCATCGGGGCTGATACCTACGGCGGCGGCCTCCTCGATAATGCGGGCGACGGTCTCGCGACGCATCACCTCGCGGGCTCTCGCCAGCACCTCGGTATCGGTTGTGATGAAGCGACCGATGGTGCCGCGGGTGATGAAGAGCTGCTCGGCCTCCAAAACGGCAAAGGCTCGTTGCATGGTGTTGGGGTTCACGCCCGCCGTTTGGGCGAGCTGGCGCACCGCGGGGATCTGCTGGTCGGGCTTGTATACCCCGCCGAGAATATCGGCGCGGATACGGCTGACGATCTGCATATACACGGGGGCGCGGGACGTGAATGACCAGGCCATTCGGTTTACCTCCTGTTCTCTTGTGTTAGCATAATGATACAACAAATACAGCCGTTTGTCAATAGGTTTTCCGGAGTTTTTTCATATTTGTGAAATATATACAAAGCAAAGTGGAATGACCCAAGGGAAAACAGTCAATTAAGCATAGCGGAAGGCGGCTATACTGTATAAAACACGGGCATGGACGGGGGAAAAACAAATTTGGGTGTAAGGATTCAGCCGACTTTCAAATTGGGGTTTATCGGCGCGATAGACTCTATGTACTTTTCTCTCCCTGTCGAGAGAAAAGTACCAAAAGAGCGCCACGCAAGGAAAGTACCCACGGTACTTTCCTTACGGATCCTTTCCCCTGATCTGCGTGCCCATTTGCCGGTGGGCAAATGGCCTGA
>JAZNUO010000324.1:0-2381 GCA_045592305.1 Eubacteriales bacterium
CACCTCAAGCACACCGAGGGCGGCGACTTCCGCGAGGCTACCTACCGCGCCGTCCGTCAGGGTCTCATGAAGGCGGGGTGTACCCTGCTGGAGCCCTACTACCGTTTCCGTCTGGAGCTTCCCGCCTCGCTGGTGGGGAGAGCCATGACCGATCTGCAGAACCGTCACGCTGACTTTGAGATGGAGTCCTCCACCGCCGAAACCGCCGCGCTGGTGGGTCGGGGTCCCGTCTCCACCCTCCACGGCTATATCCGCGAGGTCATTTTCTACACCCGCGGACAGGGGCGCATGACCTGTATCTCCGACGGCTACGAGCCCTGTCACAACACCCCCGAGGTGGTGGCGGCGGTGGGCTACGACCCCGAGGCAGATCTGGAAAACACCCCCCATTCGGTGTTCTGCTCCCACGGCGCGGGGGTGGTGATCCCCTGGCAGGAGGTGGACGCCCACAAGCATCTGGAGGCCAATATCAGCCGTCCCGTGGCTGACGGCGGCGGGGAGGATGCCCTGTCGGTGATGCCCCGCCCCGCTTCCCTGAAAAAGAAGTACGCCCTGTCGGACGAGGAGCTGGAGGCCATCATGCTCCGTGAGTTCGGTCCCATCAAGCGGCGCAAATACACCGAGCCCAAGCGCATCGCCGACGTTCCCGCCAAGCGGCAGAAGCCCAAACCGCAGAAGCCTCCCCGCCGTCTGGTGCTGGTGGACGGCTACAACCTCATTTTCGGGTGGGACACCCTGAGGGAGGTGGCCGAATACAGTCTGGAAAAGGCCAGAGAGACTCTCATGGACATTCTGGCAAGCTACACCGCCTTCACCAAGACCGAGCTTACGCTGGTCTTTGATGCCTACCGTGTCAAGGACGGCATAGGCTCCGACACCCTGCGGGACGGCTTCCGCGTGGTCTACACCAAGCAGAACCAGACCGCCGACGCGTACATCGAACGGGTCATCCACGATCTGGGACCCGACTATTCCATCCGCGTGGTCACGGGGGACTATCTGCTTCAGGTCTCCGCCGTCCTTTCGGGGGTCTCCCGCGTCACCACCAAGGAATTCATCGCCGAGCTTGTCCGCGTGGGCGACGAGATCACTGCGTTCGCCCGCCGACTGGCGGAGGAGAGACGGAGGACGTGAAGGCGCAGAAGGCGAGGAAGATACGCGATAGCGATACGGGATACAAGATAGAAAACGCGAGTCTCTGCATGGCTTTCGCATATCTTGTATCTCGTATCTTGTATCTTTGTATCTCACCGTTAAACCCAAATTTGAAAAGTAGCCGAACGCCCACCCTTATTATGACAAAAAAATAAAAAGCCCCCCTTCCATGCGCCGTTCCATCTGTATCCATTGAGCCAGTATGACAGAAAGAAGCGGGAGCGGCGTTACTGAACGGACGGCCCCACGGGGCGCGCCACGAGCGGAAAGGGGACTTGCGGGACAAAGAAGCGGAAAAAAGCATTCCGCACGGTTAAGCATACCACAAAGGTGTTCATTTGTCAAGAGGGGATTTCAAATTTCATGACAAAATTAATAAGATTAAGTTTTTTCAATCCGCGGCAGAACCGAACGCCTTGTCCGCCAAGCGGGAGAGGAGCTTTCCGAGGGCAAACACCAGCCCAAGGAAGAGAATATGCGCCGCCGTCACCGCCGTCACGTACAGAAGCTGGGCGGGGAGATACCCCCACGCCCCGATGAGAGTCTGGCGCAGAGCCTCGATGGGGGGGACGTTGCAGGAGTACATATTGGTGAAGTTGGTCTTGAGAAGCTGCGCCGCCGCGGCCGCCACCACCGAATAGACCGTGATGGCCACCAGTGTGATCTTCAGCTCCCTCTTGCCGTGCTCTCCGTAGAGCTGAAGGGTCAGGATCAGAAGATAGGCAAAGAACACGAGGCCGTGGAAGGTGACGGTGTGGAAGGACATGACGTTGGTAAAGAAGCTCTCCACGTCATAGGCGGGGTAGATGAGGGCGGGGTAGACCGCCATGAGCAGGGTGGCCGAGCCGCAGAGGGTGGTGGTCACGGTGCGGACGGCGCTTTCATGCTTCCCCCGATAAAAGGCCATGAGGGGAACGGAAAACAAAAACAGGGAGCAGAAATGCAGGGGGATGTGGTAGAGATCGTACCCCCGCACGAGGGAGCAGGTCTGCTTGACGATCTCCAGCGCGATCAGCATGACTGCCACCACCTGTAGGGGGATCATGCGGACTCGGCGCGGCTTCCCCCCAAGCCACAGGCGCAAAGCGGCGCAAAGGATCAGCATCACCCCGATGGAGGGCAGCAGGGTGCGGATATGAGCGGGTGTCCAGAGTTCCATGAGAGTACCTCCTCGGGCTTTGGAATTTTCTATCGTAACTGTTCAGCCGATCTTCAAATTGGGGTTT
>JAZNUO010000325.1:0-6659 GCA_045592305.1 Eubacteriales bacterium
GGTGTCTCCTTTCAGGGGGATTTTCAAATTTGGGTTTGTAGGGGAGGCGGGGGAACGCCGGAGGGAAACTTCTTGAAAGCCTCCTCGCTTCGCTCGGTGCAAGTTTGCCTATGGCAAACATTGCGAAGTTTCCCTCTGGACTCCCTTCAAGAACTTTTAAAAAGTATTATTTATCAATGATTTTTTAAAAGTTTTTGAGATTCCAAAGAACTTTTTTCAAAAAGTTCTTTGGCGGGGTGCAGGGGCAGAGCCCCTGCCCGATAAACCCCAATTTATGCAATTATGCAATCGGCATTTTTCCAAGGAAGAACCCCGAAGGGTTTTCACCGCTTCTTCACCTCGCTCATAGTTGTCCTTCTCCCCACACGTGGGTGGTCAACTGCCCCTCTACCTGCAACCCCTCAAAATCATACTGCCGCAGTACCTCATACACCGCGACGGCCACCGAATTGGAGAGATTCAGCGACCGCAGGTGGTTGCGCATGGGGATGCGCACGCAGGTGTCGGGGTGGGCAAAGAGCAGGTCCTCGGGGAGTCCGCGGGTCTCCTTGCCGAACATGAGAAACACCTCCTCGGGGTACTCTACGTCGATGTGGCGGTGCTGTGCCTTGGTGGTGAAGTAGTACACCGCCGCGTCGGGGTGCTGGGTATAGAAATCCGTGAGCCCGTCGTAGTAGTGAACGTCCAGCTTGTCCCAGTAGTCCAGCCCCGCCCGCTTCATGCGCTTGTCGTCGATGGTGAAGCCCAGAGGGCGGATGAGGTGGAGGGAAGCGCCCGTGGCGGCGCAGGTGCGGGCGATGTTGCCCGTGTTCTGGGGGATCTCGGGCTCGTGGAGAACGATGTGGATGTGGGGCATGGTAGGGCCTCTCTTTTTGGGGAAATTTTATTAGTCTCGCACCCGAAGGGTGCATATCGAGCCGCGAAAGCGGCATATCGAACCGAAGGTATATCGAACCCACGTAGGGGGTATATCGACGGTATGTAATCAGTCGATATGTCCCTTCGGGACTCGATATATGCCTTGCGGCATTCGATATATCCCTTCGGGATTCGATATGCGCTTCGCGCGAGACAGGAACGAAACGTATCCGATCTGACTGCTCTCCCATTCTATCACATTCCGCCCCAATTTTCAAGTATTATCCGAAAATTTACAATTAAACTCTAATATAATTTAAAAATATATAGTATAATGAATGCAGAATTGCTTGCGGCATCACTCTGCCGCAGGTCCATTACCCCGCCCCGCGGCGGAAAAGAAAGGAAATCTTTGACACATGGGTATCATGACCAAAATTTTCGGCACCTACAGCGACCATCAGGTCAAGAAGCTGGAGAAGATCGCCGCCAAGATCGAGGCATTGGCCACCACCTATAAGAATATGACCGACGAGGAGCTCCGCGGCATGACCGAGGTCTTTAAGTCCCGCCTCGCCGCGGGGGAGACGCTGGACGACCTCCTGCCCGAGGCCTTCGCCGCCGTCCGCGAGGCCGATGACCGCGTGCTGGGTAAGCGTCCCTTCCACGTCCAGCTCATCGGCGGAATCATCCTCCATCAGGGGCGCATTGCCGAGATGAAAACGGGTGAGGGTAAGACCCTCGTGGCCACCCTTCCCGCCTACCTCAACGCCCTGACGGGTCAGGGTGTCCATATCGTCACCGTCAACGATTACCTCGCCGCCCGCGATGCTGAGGAGATGGGGAAGGTATACGGCTTCATGGGACTCAAGACGGGTCTGGTGGTTCACGGACTCACCCCCTCCCAGAAGCAGGAGGCCTACAACGCCGACATCACCTACGGTACCAATAACGAGTTCGGCTTTGACTACCTCCGCGACAACATGGTGGTCTATAAGTCCCGCCTTGTCCAGCGCGGACATGCCTTCGCCATTGTGGACGAGGTGGACTCCATCCTCATCGACGAGGCGCGTACCCCCCTGATCATCTCGGGTGAGGGCGATACTCCCACCGATCTCTATGACAGAGCCGACCGCTTCGTCCGCACCCTTCGGAAGCACGTGGTCAAGGAGATCGATGCCAAGGAGGAGCAAGACAGCATCGAGGCCGACTACATCGTGGACGAGAAGGCCAATACCGCCGTCATCACCCCCCGCGGTGCTCGCAAGGCCGAGGCCTTTTTCGGGGTTGAAAACTACACCGATGCGGAGAACGCTACCCTCGCCCACCACGTCAATCAGGCTCTGAAGGCTCACGGCTGCATGAAGCTGGACGTGGACTACGTGGTCAATGAGGAGGGGGTCATGATCGTGGATGCCTTCACGGGTCGACTCATGCCCGGCCGCCGCTTCTCGGACGGTCTCCATCAGGCCATCGAGGCCAAGGAAGGGGTGCAGGTGCAGAAGGAGAACAAGACCCTCGCCACCATCACCTTCCAGAACTACTTCCGTATGTACAAAAAGCTCTCGGGCATGACGGGTACCGCCATGACCGAGGACAACGAGTTCCGTGAGATCTACAGTCTGGACGTGGTGGAGGTTCCCACCAATAAGCCCATGATCCGCGAGGATCACGATGATGCCGTCTACAAGACCATGGCGGGGAAGTACCGTGCCGTGGTGAAGCAGGTGCGTGAATGCTATGACCGCGGCCAGCCCGTGCTGGTGGGTACGGTCTCCATCGATAAGTCCGAGCTCCTGTCCACTCTGCTCAAGAAGGCGGGCATCCCTCATACCGTGCTCAACGCCAAGTTCCACGCCCGCGAGGCCGAGATCGTGGCCCAGGCGGGTAAGTCGGGGGCTGTTACCATCTCCACCAACATGGCAGGACGCGGCACCGACATCATGCTGGGCGGTAATCCCGAGTATATGGCCAAGTCCGACCTCCGCGCCCTCGGCATCGAGGAGGGCCTGATCGCCCAGGCCACCGGCACCGCCGACACCGAGGACGAATCGGTTCTGGGGGTTCGCCGTCAGTATAAGGAGCTCTTTGAAAAGCACAAGACCGAGATCGCTCCCGAGGCGGACAAGGTCAGAGCCGCGGGCGGACTCTTCATTCTGGGTACCGAGCGTCACGAGTCCCGCCGTATCGATAACCAGCTCCGCGGCCGTTCGGGACGTCAGGGCGACCCCGGTGAGTCGCGCTTCTTCCTGTCCCTGGAGGATGATCTCATGCGCCTGTTCGGGAACAACGAGCGCATCATCACCATGATCGAGCGTCTGGGTCTGGATGAGGACACCCCCATCGAGGCGGGCATCCTTTCCAATACCATCGAATCCGCCCAGAAGAAGATCGAGGACAACAACTTCAAGCGCCGTAAGTACGTCCTGTCCTACGACGATGTCATGAACCAGCAGAGAACCATCATCTACAAGCAGCGTCAGTCTGTGCTGGATGACTCCGACCTCTCCGAGACCATGATGAACATGATCCGCGGCAACATCGAGAACGCCGTGGCCACGCACACCAACGAGGGTCCCGCCACCGAGTGGGATCTCATGGGTCTGCGCGCCGAGCTCATGGGCTACCTCTGTACCGAGGAGGACTTCAAGTACACCGATGACGAGCTGAAGAAGCTCTCCCCCGATGACGTGAAGGGACTGCTCTTCGCCCGCGCCGAGGAGCGCATCCGCGAAAGAGAGGAGCTCTTTACCCCCGAACGCTTCCGCGAGGTGGAGCGCGCCATCCTGCTCCGCAACGTGGATACCGCGTGGATGGATCACATTGATGCCATGGACGATCTCAAGGGCGACATCGGGCTACAGGCCTACGCCCACAGAGACCCCGTCACCGAGTACCGTATGGCGGGTGCCGATATGTTCGACGCTATGGTGGCGGAGATTCGGGACAAGACCGTCCGCGCCCTGCTTACCGTGGTGCCCAAGCCTCGAGAGGAGGTTGTCCGCGTGCAGGTGGCCAAGCCCCTCATCGAGGGCTTTGAGGGCGGCGCGAAGCAGGGTGCCAAGAAGGTCACGCTCACCCCTAAGCGTTCCACCAAGGTGGGCCGCAACGATCCCTGCCCCTGCGGCTCGGGCAAGAAGTACAAGAACTGCTGCGGAGCCAATCCCGCGGCAGGGAACCACGGTAATTAAGATACAAGATACGGCCGAGCAGGCCTGAGCAAAGCTCGGCAGATACAAGATACAAGATAGAAAAACGCCTTGCGGTGATTTATCTTGTATCTCGTATCTTGTATCTCCGTATCTTTGTGATACCCCAAAATTCACCCTCAAGGAGATACATCATGGGCTTTGGACTGCTCCTCTGCGCCTATTTCCTCTTTTCCTTCATGTCGGTGGCCATCGGCGACTACTGCTTCGCCACCTTCATCATCGGCGCTATGGTGGCCGTAAAGGCTGTCGGCGGCCTGAAGGACTACAATCCCCGCTTTCGTTGGCTCTATCCCTTCGCCGCCCTGTACGGCGTTATGGCCCTCTACTTCGCCGCCCGTATACTGGACGGTCTGTTCCTCTGGAATCTCCCCCTGTACAGCCCCCTCGTTGAGGGCATCGCCGAGTGGGTCAAGTTCGCGGCCGAGCTGGGCTTTACCGTGATCTCCCTGTGGTCGGCCTCTGAGATCGCCGCCTCGGTGGGGCTGGACAAGCACCGTGAAAGGGCCGTCCGTAACATCGTCTTTACCGCCATCTGGGCGGTGGGACAAGCGGTTCTGCTGATCGTCCCCTCCCTTGCGGAGGCGGGCAACGGAGCCCTCATGAAGGTGCTGTTCCTCTACCTCTTGGTGGTCTACCTCCTCAACAGCTTCTGCTTCTACGGCTGCTTCTCGGCCATCTGCCCCAAGGGTGAGGAGTTCGGCAAGCCCTCCAAGCCCTCCCGCTTCCGCTTCATGAACGAGCTCAACCGCAAGCTGGACGAAAAGAACGAGCAGGCGCGGCTGGAGTATGAAAAGAATCTGCAAAAGCAGAACGGTAAGTATTCCGCCAAGAACAACAACCGCCACCACAAGAAAAAGAAATAAACGGATATTCCGTTTGGAAAGGAACCGCCTACGCGGGAAACGCCATGAACCATACCCCCTCCTCCCCCCGCGCCCCAAGGCTCGGGAAGTACCTCGGCCTGAGCTGGATTCTGGCGGGTGCCGTATTCCTCTTTGATCCCTTTATCAGCGTCATGGACGCGCTCCCCGACGCGCTGGGCTACTTATTCATGCTCATGGGACTCTACCGCCTGTCGGATCTGGACGAGCGGATCATGGATGCCTGCAAGGGGGTCCGTTACCTCGCTCTCATCGCCGTGGCTCGGCTGATCTCCCTGTTTCTGGCCTTCGGTCTGGTCTCCCCCACCGAGCAGCCCGTTTTCATTCTGCTCATCCTCTTCACGCTGGGGGTTCTGGACTGCATCGTCCTCATCCCCATGTGGAAGAACCTCTGCGGCGGTCTGATCTACCTCGGCTCCCGCAATGACGCTACGGTCATGTTCGACCGCAAGGGCATGGGCGGCCGTGTCCGCACCCGTAATATGGTGGAGCGCTATACCGCCATCTCCGCCGTGTTCTTTATCCTCCGCGAGGTACTGGTCATCCTCCCCGAGATCTCGGTGCTCTCCCATGAGAAGGGAGGCGTGGAGGTAGGCGACGCCACCCGCTTCTACGATTTCGTGGGGCTCTACCGTTTGGTAGGGGGCGCGATCTCCCTGATTCTGGGTATGATCTGGCTGGTCATGACCGTCTGTTTCATCGTGAAGCTCAAGTCGGATACCCCCTTCTTCGCCCGCCTTACCGAAAAGTACGCCGCCGAGGTGCTGCCCCGTCACGGTCTGTTCGCCATGCGGGCGGTGAAGGCCTCTCTGGGCTGCCTCCTCGTGGCCGCCGTCTGCTCGGTGGATCTCTATCTGGACGGGGTCAATATCCTCCCCGATACCCTGACCGCCGTATTCCTCATTCTTTCGGTTCTCTTCATCCGCCGCTATGCGGGAAGGAATCTCCCCGCTCTCATCGCCTCGGTGGCCTACGGACTGACCGCGAGCCTTGTTTGGTATCTCCAACTGAATTACTTCTCCCAAAGCGAGCTCACCGACGTGTTCCGTCACCGTGAGACCGCCGCCCGCTGGCAGAACACGGTGCTGCTCCAAGCCCTCGCCACCCTCCTGCTCCTGACCGCCGTGGTGCTGATCCTGCGCTCCCTCTACGCCATGGTGAAGCGCTACACGGGGGTCCACGCCTTCCGCGATGACGCAGGCTACGCCGCCGAGCGCACCGAGGCCATCCATACCCTCATCCGTAAGAAACTCATTACGGTGGGCGTTCTCGCCGTCCTGACCGCTCTGTCCACCCTGTTTTTCTGGGGTGTGATCCCCACTCTCCCCGAGCTGGATCTGACCCTGTCGGGCGGCAGCGCGCAGGATCAGAACACACTGGACACGGTGATCACAACGGTCTACCAGATCCTGACCGACGGCTACTGGTTCGTGGACATCATCCTCGGCGGCTTCTGGGTCGCCGCCATCGGCGCGGCCACGGGAGAGATCTCGGATCAGATGGAGTATAGCTCCATGATGCGGTGAGCGGCGGTGGCGATCAAATTGCGGTTTATCAGCGCGATAGTCTCTATGTACTTTTCTCTCCCTGTCGAGAGAAAAGTACCAAAAGAGCGCCACGCAAGGAAAGTACCCACGGTACTTTCCTTACGGATCCTTTCGCCTGATCTGCGTGCCCATTTGCCGGTGGGCAAATGGGCTGACACGCT
>JAZNUO010000326.1:0-16197 GCA_045592305.1 Eubacteriales bacterium
GACTCTTTCGCCCCCTTGTGGGCGAAAGAGTCGCGCAGATCAGGTGGTGGGTTTCTTAAGGGAGGCACCGTGGGTGACTCCCTTAAGTGGCGATTCTTTTGGTACTTTTCTTTCGCCACGGAAAGAAAAGTACATATGCAAATCCCTTCTATAAACCCAAATTTGCAAGGCAACTGAACAGGTACACAATTTCAACCCACATACAGAAAGGAAACCGAACCATGAAAGTAGTTCTCCTCGCCGACGTAAAAGGTCAAGGTAAGAAAAACGACGTCATCAACGTATCCGACGGATATGCGAGAAACTTCCTCCTCCCCCGCAAGCTGGCCGTCGAGGCCGATGCCAAGGTCATGAACGAGATCAAGGGGCGGGAGGCCTCCATCAAGCACAAGATCGAGGTGGAGACGGGCGAGGCCAAGGCTCTGGCCGCCAGACTTGACACCATTCTGGTGAAGATCCCCGCCTCCTCGGGCGCTGACGGCCGTCTCTACGGCTCCATCACCGCCAAGGACATCGCCGAGCGCCTCCAGAAGGACTACGGCATCACCGTGGATAAGCGCAAGATCCAGCTCTCCGACCCCATCCGCGCTTACGGTCAGTATGATCTGGACGTGAAGCTGTATACCGATATTGTGGGCAAGGTCCACGTGCTGGTGTGCAACTGAGAACGAGGGGCTTTGCCCCCGGTCTCCCTGCGGGTCGGTCACGACACGGCTCTGACTGCCCTCCGCTTTTGCGGATGCAGTCATTCACTACCGTGTCGCCGCTTCGCTACCCCATTTAAGAACCCTTTTGAAAAAGGGTTCTTAAGAATCCCCCAAAACTTTTAAAAAGGATGTACACAAAGCGAGGCGAGCTGATAATTCGTCCCGCTTGTGTCATGTTCCTTATGAGCAAAGGATACGGAAAACATGAACGATAACATGAGCGCGTCCGATTCTCCGGTACGCAAGCTACCCTTTTCCCTCATCGCCGAGCAGTCCCTTCTGGGGGCTGTGCTGGTCGATCCCGAGTCCTTCAATGAGATCGCCGATCTGGTGGCGGTGTCCGACTTCTATCTGGAGGAGCATCAGCAGATCTTCTCCGCCATGCACGAGCTGTTCCTCACCAGCCGGGATATCGACGTAGTCACCCTCATCGATATGCTGGTGCAGAAGGGCATCTACACCAAGTCGGGCGGCGAGCAGTACATCCGCACCATCGCCGAGGTAGTGCCCAACGCCCTCAACGTCAAGGACTACGCCCGCATCGTCAAGGACAAGAGCGTCCTCCGCCAGCTCATCGGGGCTTGCGAGGAAGTCACCGACGTGGCCTACTCCGAGCAGGACGACGTGTCCCACATTCTGGACTCCGCCGAGAACAAGATCTATGCCATCGCCCAAGGCAAGGACACCAAGAACTTCCGCCACATAAGAGAGGTCATCGGGGACGTTTACGCCCATCTCCACGAGCTGAACACCGACAAGACTGCCTCGCAGGGCACGTCCACCGGCTTTTCGGGGCTGGATCGGGTGCTGGCGGGCATGGGTAAGTCCGACCTGATTCTGGTGGGTGCCCGACCCGGCATGGGTAAGACCTCCTTCTGTCTGAACATCGGCACCAACGTAGCCGCCCAGACAGGCAAGACTGTCTGTATCTTCTCCCTTGAGATGTCCGCCGAGCAGCTTGTCAATCGCATCATCTCCTCCGAGGCCATGGTGGACAGCTACGCCATGCGCACCGGCGAGCTGAAGGACGAGGACTGGGAGAACATCGCCGCCGCTACCTCCAAGCTGGCCAAGTGCGATATTCTCATCGACGATACCGCGGGCATCACCGCCACGGGCATGAAGGCCAAGCTCCGCCGCGTCAAGAATCTGGGTCTGGTGATCATCGACTACCTCCAGCTCATGCAGGGCGACAGCCGCAACGACAACCGCGTGCAGGAGGTGGCCGAGATCTCCCGCTCCATGAAGCTCATGGCCAAGGAGCTGGGTGTCCCCGTCATCTGCTGCTCCCAGCTCTCCCGCGGTCCCGAGTCCCGTAACGACAAGCGCCCCATGATGTCCGACCTCCGTGAGTCGGGCTCCATCGAGCAGGACGCCGACGTGGTGCTCTTCCTTTACCGCGACGAATACTACAAGACCAACGAGTCCTCCGATCCCAATTCCGGCGCCGCCGCCTCCATCGCCGAGGTCATCATCGCCAAGAACCGCCACGGTTCCACCGGCACCGTCAGGATGGGCTGGGTCGGTCGCTACACCAAGTTCCGCACCCTGGCAGACGAGGGTCAGATCCCCTCCTGACCGCCGCCATATTAAAATAAGGATACGATCATGCTTCCCTTCACCCTTCCCGAAGCCCTCCCCTGTCTCGTCGCTTTCTCGGGCGGCGCGGATTCCAGACTCCTGTTGGAGCTGACCGTCCGCGCCCTTTTGGAGCGGGACGGTGAGGCGGGACGGAGGCAGGTCGTAGCCGCGCACCTCCACCACGGCATCCGCGGGGAGGAGGCCGACCGCGATCTGGCCTTCTGCGAGAGGGTCTGCGCCAAGCTGGGGGTCGAGCTGATCTGTGAGCGGGCAGACATCCCCGCCATAGCCAAGGCATCGGGAGAGAGTCTTGAGACCGCCGCCCGCCGCGTGCGGTACGCCTTCTTCGAGCGAGTCATGGCCCGGCGGGGGATTCCCACCCTCCTGACCGCCCACCACGCCGACGACAATCTGGAAACCGTGCTGGAGCGGCTTTTGCGGGGGAGCGGCACCCGCGGTATGGGTGGCATCCCTCCCACCCGCCTCATGGGAGGTCGGAACGGCTATCCCCCGACGCTTCTGTGCCGCCCCCTGCTGGAATGGACAAGGCGGGATATTCTGTCCGCCTGCGCCGAGCTGGGGCTTCACTATACCACCGACTCCACCAATCTGGAGACCGACTGCACCCGCAACCGCATCCGCCACACCGTCATTCCCGCTCTGGAGGCTATCGCGGGGGAGGACGCCCCCCAACGGGCGGCGACCAAGCTCTCCCGCATCGCCCGAGAGGACGACGGATTCCTGACCGCCATGGCCGAGAGGAGGGTGGAGGAATCCCCCGCCCCACACGGAGAGGGCGCGAGCCTTGCCGAGCTGCGGGAGCTTCCTCCCGCCGTGTCCAAGCGGATCCTCATGCTCCTGTACCGCAACGCCCTGCTCGCCCATACCAAGGGGGAGGGCGGCGATACCCTGACCGCGGGGCATTTGGAGACCCTTCTGGACTTCGCGGGCAAGGGAGCCCCCTCCTCCCGCGTCTCCCTCCCCGCGGGCATGGAGGCATCCATCCAGGGCGAGTGGCTGTACATCCGCCCCGCCGCGGTGGAAGCCTCGCCCCTGCTTCCCGACCTGCCTGTCCCCCTGACCGAGGGCACCACCCCTCTGGCCTCGGGCTTCTCGGTCACGGTAGAGCGCTCGGACTCGCCTCTGCCCCCCGCGGAGGGCGAGGACGTGTACGCCTCCGCCGTGTTCCCCGCCGAGCTTCCCCTGCCTCTGCTGGCAAGGAGACGGCGGGAGGGGGATACCGTCCTCTCCCACGGGATGCACAAGAAGCTGAAAAAGCTTCTGATCGACAAAGGCATTCCATCCCATCTCCGCGACCGCGTACCCCTCATCTGCCTCCCCGATGGAGAGTCCGAAGGTTCCCCCCTCTGGTATCCCCGCGCCGCTTTTCGGGACGGATACCCCGCCCCCGCGGTCGGCCCTTGTCTGCGGGTCACGGTTCGTTTTTCCCCGACCCGCCTTCCCGTGTAATTTTAACTCCGCGAAAGGACATACTACATACCATGGAAAACAACATTCCCGCCATCTACAACGATTGCTCCAAAATTCTGGTCTCCGAGCAGGAGATCGCCGCCATCTGCGACCGTCTGGCCGCCGAGATCCAAAACACCTACAAGGACAGCCACCGCCGTCTGGTCATGGTGGTCATCCTCAAGGGCTCCATGCCCTTCGCCGCCGAGCTCATGAAGCGGCTGACCCTGCCCATCGAGCTGGAGTTCATGAAGGTATCCTCCTACGGCGCGGGCACCAAGACCTCGGGCGAGATCAAGGTCTCCTTGGATCTCATGCGGGACGATCTTCAGGACATCGATCTTCTGGTGGTGGAGGACATCGTGGACTCGGGACGCACCCTGAACCGTCTGACCCAGCTTCTGAAGAACCGCAACGCCCACAGCGTGCGCACCTGCACCCTCCTGGATAAGCCATCCCGCCGCGAGGTGGATTTCACCCCCGACTTCTGCGGCGCGACCATCCCCGACGAGTTCGTCATAGGCTTTGGTCTGGACTATGACGAGAAGTACCGCAATCTGCCCTTCGTGGGGGTGCTCAAGAGAGAGGTCTACGAAAAGTAAGGCTTCCCTCTCCCGCTGGAAAAAGTTTCACGGGAAAATAAAATGAATTTCATAGAAAATTCATAGTCGTGTGCTATACTTAACACTGTGTCATTTCCGCGGCCTCATTCAGGGAGGCTTCGCGACATGGAGAGCAGGTCTGCCAAGCCTGCCATAGACAAATTCCGGCAACGATTGGAGGATATAATGAAGAATTTCAAGCTCTTTCTCGGCTACGCCTTAGCCATCGCCGTGCTCATCGGTGCCTTCGCGCTGGTCTACCGCGGCACCACGGGCGGGCAGGAGAAGGTCACTGAGGCGGATTTCGTCGCCGCTCTCGCCGGCGGTGAGGTCGCCACCTACACCATTGATTACAGCCGAGGCGTTCTCGTGTTCCAGCTCTTCGAGAGGGACGGAAGCGGGAATTACCTCGATACGAAGGGCAATAGCTTTGCCTTCCCCGTGGACGAAGAGGGTAACGTGGACTACACCCTCCCCGAGGGTGTGGAGCTCAAGCTGGCCGAGGCTAAGCAGATCAAGCTGGCCGATGTCTCGGCCTCCCGCCTGACCTACATCGACGAGCTGTCGGTGGAGCAGGCCAAGGTGGGCAACGGCGTGGGAATTCTGGATAGCTACGATATCCGTCCCGCCAACACCTTCCCTTGGTGGGTCTCCTTTATCCCCGCCATTCTGGTGGTGGTGGCTCTCATCGCTCTGTACTACTTCGCCATGAAGAAGATGATGCAAAACGGAGGCCCCGGCGGAGCCAAGATGAGCGGCTTCGGCAAGTCCCACGTCAAGATGCCCTCCGACGATAAGAACAAAGTCACCTTCCGCGACGTAGCCGGTGCTGACGAGGAGAAGGAAGAGCTGGTGGAGATCGTGGATTACCTCAAGGCTCCCACCAAGTTCGCCCGTCTGGGCGCGCGCATTCCCCATGGCGTTCTGCTCATGGGCCCTCCCGGTACGGGTAAGACCCTGCTGGCCAAGGCCGTGGCAGGCGAGGCCGGCGTTCCCTTCTTCTCCATTTCGGGCTCCGACTTTGTGGAGATGTACGTGGGTGTGGGCGCGTCCCGTGTCCGCGACCTGTTCGACACCGCTCGCAAGGCGGGCTCCGCCATCATCTTCATCGACGAGATCGATGCCGTGGGCCGCCAGAGAGGCACGGGTCTCGGCGGCGGTCACGACGAGCGCGAGCAGACCCTGAACCAGCTACTGGTGGAGATGGACGGCTTCGGCTCCCACGAGGGTATCGTGGTCATCGCCGCTACCAACCGCGCCGACGTGCTGGATCCCGCTCTGCTCC
Organism: Eubacteriales bacterium; assembly: GCA_045592305.1. Lineage (GTDB taxonomy): Bacteria > Bacillota > Clostridia > Oscillospirales > CAG-272 > CAMEON01. The sequence continues at coordinate 5,646 of JAZNUO010000326.1, forward strand.
GCCCCGGTCGCTTCGACCGTCAGATCCAGGTCAACCGCCCCAACCTCAAGGGACGCGAGGACATCCTGAAGGTACACGCCCGCAACAAGCCCTTGGAGCCCGGCGTGGATCTCGCCAAGGTCGCCAAGATCACCGTGGGCTTTACGGGTGCGGATCTGGCCAACCTCCTCAACGAGGCCGCCCTGCTGTCGGCTCGCCGCGGCAAGAGCCTCATCGGTATGGATGAGATCGAGGATGCCCTGAACAAGATCATCATGGGTCCCAAGAAGAAGACCAACGTCATGAGCGATGCCGAGAAGAAGAACACCGCGTACCACGAGGCGGGTCACGCCGTTGTGGGCTATCTGGTGGGCTGTGATCCCGTCCACATGATCACCATCGTCCCCACGGGCAGAGGCGCTCTGGGCTACACCAGCTTCCGTCCCGAGGCGGATCGCTACCAGATGTACAAGCAGGACTACAAGAACGAGATCGCCATGGGTCTGGGCGGACGCGCCGCCGAGGAGATCATCTTCGGGGACGTTACCAGCGGCGCGTACTCGGATATCCAGCACGCCACCGAGACCGCCAAGCGAATGGTCACGCTCTTCGGTATGTCCGAAAAGCTGGGTCCCCGCCGCTTCGGCTCGGATCAGAACGAGGTATTCCTCGGCCGTGACTTCTCCTCCAACGCCGACTACTCCGAGGCCATCGCCGCCGTCATCGACGAGGAGATCCACGCCATCATTTCGGAATCCTACGATCGCGCCAAGTCCCTGCTTCTGGGCAGCATTGGCAAGCTCCACTTCATCGCGGAGTACCTCTTGGCTCACGAGGACATGGACGGCGACCAGTTCAAGGCGGTTATGGAGAACGAGACCGTGACCGTGGAGATGATCGAGGAGATCGCCGCCGAGAAGGAAAAGGCTTCCCGCGAGGCCAACGAGAAGAAGAAGGCCGCCGAAAAGGTCAAGCAGACCGAGAACGAGCAGGAGGACACCTCCGAGCTCCGGTCCGACGGCGACACGCCCGACAACGAGCGGACCAACCCCTTCGAATACAGCCCCGAGAACAACGGCGGAGAGAACCCCTTCGATTATAACAAGAAGGACGACTGATCCCCAAAAACAAAAATCAGCCTGCGGAGAACCGACTCCGTAGGCTTTTTTATACGCTTCTCTGATAAAAGCATTGGTAACTGTTCAGCCAATATTTCAAATTTGGGTTTGTCGGCAGGGGCTCTGCCCCTGCACCCCGCCAAAGGGACTTTTGGAAAAGTCCCTTTGGAATCTTCAAAACTTTCAATAAATGATTGATAAATAATGCTTTTTTGAAAGTTCTTGAAGGGTGTCCAGAGGGAAACTTCGCAATGTTTGCCACAGGCAAACTTGCACCGAGCAAAGCGAGGAGGCTTCCAAGAAGTTTCCCTTTGGCGTTTTCCTCGCCCCTGCCCGATAAGCCCCAATTTTACATATCGACCGAATCATTACAAGCATTGATTTGACGGTCTGAAAAATTGCCATGTTATACGAATCTCTCTTTGAAATCTCGAATCCGGACTGCCCTCTCACCCGCTTCGCAACCGAGCGGAGCGAGGAGGAACTCCCAAAGGGAGAGCCTTTTCTTAACTTACTGGTATTGCCACCCGCGGGCGGTCTGCTTTTTTCTTCGGCGGAGTGGGGGTCAAAGCTCCCGCAAAAGCCTCTCCAGAGCCTCGTAATGCTCCCGCTCCTCCCGAATCATCTCCCGCAGCTCTGAGATCACCGCCTCATCCCGCGCGGCAGCAGTCAAGGACTCCAGCTCGGTAATGCCCGCGGCCTCGGTCTGAAGATCCTGGCGGAGCATCCGCCGCACCACGGGGAGGGCGCGGCAGGAGGCGTCCCCCGACAGGTCGACGCGGGGGGTGCGCATCCGCATAGTCACCCCGGGGTCGCCCCCCAGCGCGCGGATGAGACGGCCCAGGGTGTGGAAGTGGGTCATCTCCTCCCCTGCCAATTCAGAAAAGAGGGAGGAGGCCTCGTTGTCCAGCCCCTCGGTGAGAAGGTGCTGGTAGGTGTAGGTGATGACCTGGTTCAGCTCGTCGTTGTAGGCGCGCATCATGCGGGCGGCGAGGCGGGGGTCGGGACGGATGGCAGGGGTAGGGTAGGGTTGGTTCATGATGACCTCCTGATACGTATACTGCTGACAGACTATGCGGTAAGGTCTCCGACGGTGACAGGAGAATCGCAGGCCGTTTTTTTCGATGGTTCGCGACCGTTCCCCCCCTTCGCCCCCTCCGTCCTCTTGTCATTTTTCACAGAAAACCAAAGCCTTTACGAATGCGCTCCCCCAAGCCTTCACAAATGTCGGGAAAAACGCGGAAAATATTCAAAAACCCCTTGATAATTGCGGAAAAATGTGGTATATTATATGGTGAAGAATTTTGGGCTTCCATACCGCCTGCGCGGGGTGGAGGTACCGTAAAGAAAGGTGGATACATCCATGACTTACAACAAGAAGACCATCGAAGACATCGCGGTTGCCGGCAAGAAGGTTCTCGTCCGCTGCGACTTCAACGTGCCCCTCAAGGACGGCGTGATCACCAGTGACAAGCGCATCGTTGAGGCTCTGCCCACCATCAAGTACCTGCGCGATCAGGGCGCTATGGTGATCCTGTGCTCCCACATGGGTAAGCCCCACAACGTGTTCGACGCCAAGCTGAAGCTGGACAAGAAGGAGATCGCCAAGATCGAGAAGCTGCCCGAGGCTGAGCAGGAGGCCGCTACCGCCGCCGCTCTGGAGAAGGCAAAGGGTGACGTGAAGAAGTTCTCCCTGCAGGTCGTCGCCGATAAGCTGAACGAGCTGCTGGGCGGCGGCGTTGTCTTTGCCAACGATACCGTCGGTGAGGACGCTCAGGCCAAGGTCGCCGCTATGAAGCCCGGCGACATCGTTCTGCTCCAGAACACCCGCTTCACCGCAGGCGAGTCCAAGAACGATCCCGAGTTCTCGAAGAAGCTCGCTTCCTTCGCTGAGATCTTCGTCAACGACGCTTTCGGTACCGCTCACCGCGCTCACGCCTCCACCGCCGGCGTGGTTCAGCACGCAGGTCTGCCCGCCGTCTGCGGCTACCTGATCCAGAAGGAAATTTCCGTCATGGGTAAGGCTCTGTCCGATCCCGCCCGTCCCTTCGTGGCCATCCTCGGCGGCGCAAAGGTCTCCGATAAGCTCAACGTCATCAACAACCTGCTCTCCAAGGTCGATACCCTCATCATCGGCGGCGGTATGGCCTACACCTTCCAGGCCGCCCGCGGCTACGAGGTGGGTAAGTCCCTCCTCGACGAGTCCAAGATCGACTACTGCAAGGAGATGATGGCCAAGGCTGAGGCAAACGGTGTCAAGCTGCTCCTGCCCGTGGACGTGACCGTTGCCGCTGAGTTCCCCAACCCCATCGACGCTCCCATCGACGTTGAGGTGGTTCCCGCCTCCGCTATCCCCGCCGACAAGGAGGGCATGGACATCGGTCCCGAGACCATGGCTCTCTACGCCGAGGCTGTCAAGTCCGCCAAGACCGTAGTCTGGAACGGCCCCATGGGCGTGTTCGAGAACCCCACCCTGGCCAAGGGTACCATCTCCGTGGCCGAGGCTCTGGCTGACTCCGACTGCATCTCCATCGTCGGTGGCGGTGACTCTGCCGCCGCTTGCGAGCAGCTCGGCTACGCCGACCGCATCACCCACATCTCCACCGGCGGCGGCGCCTCCCTGGAGTTCCTCGAGGGTCTCGAGCTTCCCGGTATCGCTTGCCTGATGGATAAGGAGTAAGAGCGGGAGAACGCAAGGGGAATTTTTTGAAAAAAGTTCCCCTTGACCCCTCAAAAACTTTCAGAAAAATACACACAAAAGGATAAATAATCATGAGAAGATACGTAATCGCAGGTAACTGGAAGATGAACAAGACTCCCGCCGCCGCCAAGGATCTGATCGAGGAGATGAAGCCCCTGGTGGCCGGCAAGGACAACTGTGACGTGGTCCTCTGCGTGCCCGCCATCGACATTCCCGCCGCTATCGAGGCCACCGCAGGCTCGGGCATCAAGATCGGTGCCGAGAACGTCCACTTCAAGGCCTCCGGTGCCTACACCGGCGAGATCTCTGCCGAGATGCTGGTGGAGGCGGGCGTGGAGTACGTGGTGATCGGTCACTCCGAGAGAAGACAGTACTTCGCCGAGACCGACCAGACCGTCAACCTCCGCACCCTGGCCGCTCTGAACGCGGGCCTGAAGGCCATCGTTTGCGTGGGCGAGACCCTGGAGCAGAGAGAGCTGGGCTACACCGAGACCCTGCTCAAGTTCCAGACCAAGATGGCTCTCACCAACGTCACCGCCGAGCAGATGAAGAACGTCATCATCGCCTACGAGCCCGTCTGGGCCATCGGTACCGGTGTGACCGCTACCGCCGACCAGGCTGACGAGGGCAACGGCTACGTCCGCGCCGCTGTGGCCGAGATGTTCGGTGCCGAGATCGCCGAGGCTACCGTTGTTCAGTACGGCGGCTCCATGAACGAGAAGAACGCAGCCGAGCTCCTGTCCAAGCCCAACGTGGACGGCGGCCTCATCGGCGGTGCCTCCCTGGTTGCCGCTAAGTTCGCCGCTATCGTGGACGCTGCTCAGTAAGAGCAGGAGAACGCCTGGGGGAAACTTCTTGAAAGAAGTTTCTCCCAGACCCCTTTCAAGAACTTTCAAAAATGAAATAACGACATGAACGTATTCCCTTTTTGAAAGTTTTTGAGATTCACCAATTCTATATGTTTTACCCCTATTCAAAAGTTCTTGGAAGGGATGGGGGCTTGGGGGAAGGGAGACCTTCTTTCAAGAAGGTCTCCCTTCCCCCAAAAAAGGAGACAATTATGGCAAAATACCGTCAGAGCCGCATCAACGAGGAAATGTTCAAGGAAGCGGCCCGGATCATCCGCACCGTCAAGGACCCCCGCGTCAGCGAGGCCTTCGTCAGCGTCACCGGTGTGGAGGTCACGCCCGACCTGAAGTACGCCAAGATTTTCTATTCCCACATGCAGGGGGACAAAAAGACCGTAAAGAAGGGGCTGGAGTCCTCCGCCTCCTATATCCGCGGGCAGCTCGCGCGGAATCTGAACCTCCGCATCACCCCCGAGCTGACCTTCGTGGAGGACACCTCCATCGCCTACGGCGCCAAGATCGAGAAGATCATCAGCGGCTTCACCTACACCGAGGACGCTCCCGAGCAGCCCGCCGAGACCTCGGCTCTGGACGATCTGCTGGATGAAAATGACGACTGATCCCATCATGTATCAGAAGCTTACCTTAACCGAGACAGCCGCCCGTCTGCCTGCGGGCGTGCCCACCCTCATCCTCTTTCACCGCCACCCCGACGGGGATGCCATCGGCGCGGGCTTTGGCTTGAAGCTCATCCTGGAGACCATGGGTTGTGCCGTTTTCTGCGTCTGCGAGGACGAGATCCCCGAGCGGCTGCGCTTCCTCACCGAGGGCTTGCAGGAGAGCGTCCTGAAGGAGAATCTCCCCGCAAATTTCGTGCCCACCCGCATCATTTCGGTGGACACCGCCTCCCCTGCCCAGGCGGGGATACTGTACCCCGACTACGAGGGAAAATTCGACCTCATGATCGACCACCACGCCAAGGGGGAGCCCTACGCCGACGGCTATATCGACGGCGAAGCCTCCTCGGCGGGAGAGCTGATCTACCGCCTGTCCCGCGAGCTGGTGAAGATGGGTCGCCTCACCGCTATCCCCGAGGGGGTGGATCGCCTGCTCTACGCCGCTATCAGCTCGGATACGGGGTGCTTCCGCTACAGCAACGCCTCCCCCGAGACCCACCGCGCCGCCGCCGCTTTGTTGGAGACAGGCTTTGATTCGGCGGAGCTCAACCATCGCCTCTTTGGAGTGAAGTCCTACAAGCTCCTCCAGGCCGAGAAGGTGGGCTTTGACCGCCTGAAGCTCTACGCCGACGGCAGGCTGGGCATCGTGGATATGCCCTATACGGTCATGGAGCAGTACGGCTTCACCGACGAGGATCTGGGAACTCTGGTGGACGTAGCCAGAGGTCTGCAAGGCGTGCAGGTGGCGGTGGCCATCCGTCAGCCCAAGGGCGAGGGGGTCTACCGTGTGTCCATGCGCTCCTCCTGCGAGGCGGACGTGGCCGCCATCTGCGCCAGATTCGGCGGCGGCGGGCATGTGAAGGCCGCGGGGTGTACCGTCATCTGCGAGGGCGGGATGGACAGAGTGGTTGAGATGATCGCCGAGGCGGTCGTAGCGGCACTTTGACGGGTGATACGCTTTTTTGTGGCGGCGGGAGCAAGCCCCCACTCTACACATTCCCGATCAGACCAAATTGAAAATCATTGAATAAACCTCCCCGTGTGTGGTCATGCTAACCCCATCACACAAGGAGGTTTTTTCTATGCCAAAAAAATTTTACGTAGCCATCGTGGTGCTTTTAGTGACTCTGATGGCCCTGAGCTTCCTGCCCGTCCACGGGGAGAGGGAGGTCTACGACACGGTGGTGAGGCTCCACGTGCTGGCCAACTCAGACAGCGAGGCGGATCAAGCCCTCAAGCTCAAGGTGCGGGATGCCGTACTGGAGGTCAGCGCGCCCTTGGTGGAGGACTGCACTACCCAAGCCGAGGCGGTGGAGGCTCTCACCGCCCATCTGACCGAGCTGGAGTCTGCCGCCCGCACCGTCATTTCCTCTGAGGGGTATGACTACCCCGTGACGGTACGGCTGGGGGAGGAGGTCTACCCCACCCGCGCCTACGAGTCCTGCGCCTTTCCCGCGGGGACCTACGTCTCTCTCCGCGTCCTCATTGGCTCGGGGGAGGGGCAGAACTGGTGGTGCTGTCTCTTTCCGCCCCTCTGCCTGTCTGCGGCTACCGCTAAAGAGGACAACGAGGATGCCTTCATCCGGGTGGGGCTCACCAAGGATCAGTACGGCATCATCACCGAGACGGGAAAGACCAAGTACAAGGTGCGCTTCAAGCTCCTGGAGGTACTGGAGGATTGGTTTGGCTAATGCAATTTTCTCAATCCCGTCCGCCCTCTCGGTCGCCTGCGGCGACAGCTCCCCGAAGGGGGAGCCTTTTCTTACCTTAAGGCAGAATCTCCTTGAATTTGTGAATCTGCTCCTTCATGAGGTCATAGTAGAAGGTGCCGAGGGTTCTCGAGGGCTCCAGATCCTTGGAGATCTCCACCGAGGGCTGCTCCCCCGTGGTCCACTCGTTCCACGAGATCAGGAGAACCGTCCCCGCGCCCAGTTCCATGGCGCGAGCGAACTGCTCTCGGAAGGTCTCGCCGTTCCGACGGCCTCGGGCGGGGATGTAGCTCCACCCGCCGTCAGCGGCCTGGGCGCGGCTGGCGGCCGTGACCGAAATGCACTCCACCCGACCGTCCCTCACGGTATAGGTCTGGGTAGCCCGCTCCTCCCAGCTCCAGAAGTGGTGGGAGCGCATGGTCTCGGGGTCGTACAGATCGTCCTGCTGACCCACGTAGCCCGTGACCCAACGGACGGTGAAGCGGTCATCCTTCCAGGCAGGGTCCGCGCCGTAGAGGTTGGGGGTCGCGCCGTAGCACATGAGCAGGGGCTTGCCCTCGTATCGGTAGTACATATCGGGGTACTTGACCACGTAGTCCCGCCAGATCTGATCCACCTTTTTTTGGTGGTTGCCGTTGTCTACGCTCTCCTGACCCTGATGCCCGGGTCCCGCGAAGATGCAGATCTTGGGTGCGCCCTCGATCTCCGACCAGATCTCAAACAGAAGGTCGGTGGCCTCCTCGATCATGCGGAAGTCGGCTCTCTGCTCCCGCATGGTGGCGGGATCGTAGTTGGTATTGTTGGTCCAGTCCACGAAGATGAAGTCAAGCCCTGCGTCACGGAGCAGGATGCCGTGCTTGCGGATCACCTCGCGGTCGTTCGAGAGGTAGGGCCCGTCCAGAGGCAGATCCCACGTCCCCCTGCCCCAGTTGGGATGGGTGGCGGTGTTCCACGTGGTGTAGGCGATCCCCACCTTGCGCCGGTCGGCGGGGGTCTTGTCATAGAGTCCTACGCCGATGGGCAGGACGGATTCGTAACGGTTCGACATGAGAGAGTTCCTCCTTGTTTTTTTGGTTTTATAGGTGATTGTCACGTTGAGATTTGGGCGTGTCGAGGGTTAAGCTGAGCGAAAAGCCCGCTCACTCCTCCAATATCCTCCATTGGAGGGCAGTTGCCATAACGTAGGACGTGCCGGGCTCTTCCATCGGGTCGGGAATATGGGTCGGATCAAAGCCTGCCCAATCTGCCCAGACGATCACGCGGGGGGACGCGCCGTGCTCCGCGGGCAGCAGTCCCTCGTGGAAAGCCAGATACGAGTCGTAGATTTCCTTCATGTAATTGTCCTCCATCCCCACCACATGAAAACGGCGGACACCTGAAAACCGCAGCTCCACGGTTCTCACCTTCCATTGACTGTGAAAGACCATGTGCAGGACGAATTTTTCGGGCGGGACGTGGGCGTACATGCTTCCCTCCCCGTCCACGTAGCAGCCGCTCTCATAGCGGAGAGAATGGATACAGCTATCGTGGAAGCCCATAAAGGTCTCCATCAGCCCGTCGATTCCCTGCTGATCCTCTACCGATCTCCATTCACTCATGATGCTTCCCTTTCTTTACGAGTGAAAAATTTTCCCGACCTCACGGAGATCCAGCCTGAAGAACTGCCACACCAGATAGGCGGCGGTGGCCACGGCGAGAACCGCGGTAAACACCACGGTGGGGGTATCCCACCACGTCCCCGCCCCCAGAGTGGGCACGAGGGTGCCGCAGAAATCGTAGATGGCGTGGAGCAGAACACAGATCCAGATGTTCCGAGTCCTGAGCAGCACCACCGCGCACATGGCCCCGATGAGGAAGGAGTAGCCGATCTGCAAGATCACGCCACCGATCCCCGCGCCCATGAACACGTTGACCAGATGCACCCCGCCAAAGACAGCGGAGGTGAGGATGAGGCTCCAGAAAAGCCCCTTGCGGGTGGTGTGACGCTTCTCGGCGAACATGAGAAAGATCACCCCGCGGAAGGCCAGCTCCTCAAACAGACCGATGGCGAGGCACTCGGCGGCGAACCAGATGAAATAGGCGGGGGCTTTATGGACGAGGTAGGCATCTCCCCGGATCATGGAGAGGATGGGCATGTTGTTCACCACCACCAGAAGGGGCGGGAGGGTGAACAAGAGGGACCGCCAAAAGGGCTTTTGAAGGGGGTTCAGCACCCGATAGCCCTCGTGAAGCAGCAGGAAGAGGAACACCGCCGCCCCCATACCGCGGGTGAGGGTCATGTTGATGAGGGGGGCAAGGATGGGATCGTCGGTCAGGGTGGGCTTGGCGAGCTCCAGCCACAGCAGGACGGGAACGGCGGCGAGGATGATGGCAAGGCAGACCTTACGGGGGACGTAGCGACGGCGGCGAGGTATCTCCGCGGGTGGGGTGACGGTCTCGGCGGCGGTCTCCATGGGCCGGTTATTCATGAGCCTCTCCTTGCTTGTCGGTGTGGGCGGGGATGTCCTCCCCCGCGGGCGATACATCGGCGGAGGCCTCGGCGATCTTGGCGGATACATCCCCGCCCGCAGTCAACGCCGCCTTAGCCTTGCGCCCGTCCGCGTACAGCTCCACCGCCAAAAGGATCAGTCCGCCCGCCAGGAGCAGGACGGAGATGAGCTGGGAGGGCGTCAGAAAGTCCACCACGGTCTCCCCGCGGTAATCGTCCCGCATGATCTCGGCGATAAACCGCCAGACCGCATAGGCCATCATGTAGGCGGGCATGAGGTATTTCTTGCCCTTCTTGAAAAGGATCAGGAAAATAGCGGACAGGGCGAAGAGGTAGAGCGCCTCGAAGAGCTGCACCGGCACCACCTTGTAGCCCAGATGCACCATCTCGATGCCGTACCATGCGTCGCACCTCGCGCCGTAGCAGCAGCCCGCCATGAGGCAGCCCAGCCGCCCGAAGCCGTGGGCCACGGTGATGCAGGCGGGAGCGATGTCCGAGGCGGTGCGGAGGTGGGGGAGGTGATACTTGTCCTTGAACAGGAAATGCCCCGCGATGAGGTAGATGATGATGAACATGGCGGTACCCCCGATGAGCCCGCCGTAGAAGGTGGAGCCTGTGTTCTGCACGATCTCAAACGTCCCGCCGGCCATGAAGTTGTAGAAGGCCTGAAACAGCACCGCGAAGCAGTAGCCCAGCACCACCGCGCCGATGGTGTTGAACAGAAACAGGTTCTGGAGCCTTGCGCGCAGTCCCCGCCAGTCGGATTGCAGGCGGATAAAGACCATGCAGAAAATTACGCCCACGGCAATGAAAATGGAATAGAGATCCATGCCGAGGAATATTTCGTACGGATACATGAAAGCCTCCTTGGATTTTGGATTTGGAATGCTTCAAATTTGGGTTTGTCGGCAGGGGCGAGGGGAACGCCAGAGGGAAACTTCTTGAAAGAAGTTTCCCTCTGGACTCCCTTCAAGAACTTTCAAAAAGTATTATTTATCAATGATTTTTTAAAAGTTTTGAAGATTCCAAAGG
>JAZNUO010000327.1:0-1876 GCA_045592305.1 Eubacteriales bacterium
GGAGTCAAGAGGGAAACTTCTTTCAAGAAGTTTTCCCCCGGCCGTTCCCCCGCCTCCCCGATAAACCCAAATTTGAAGTCCTCGCAATTATCTGACGCTATTTTGAAACGAAAGGAGTCTCCATGTTCCCCTCCCTTATCCTGACTCTGATCGCCGCCTTTCTCGCTGCCGTCCTCTCGGGGCTGGGGGTGGGCAGCGCGGGGGTCTTTGTTCTGTACCTGACCTTGGTGGCGGGGTATGCCCAGCCCGAGGCGCAGGCGCTCAATCTCCTGTTCTTCCTCCTGTCGGCGGGAGCCGCTCTGCTGCTCCACGTCCGCGAGCGCAGGATTCCCCCGCGGGTGGTTCTGTTTCTGGCCGCCTGCGCCATCCCCGGGGCGGTGGTCGGGTCCTACCTTGTCCGCGTGCTGGACGCGGGACTGCTGAGGCGGCTCTTCGGGGGGATGCTGGTGGTCACGGGTCTGCCCCAGCTTCTGCGGCGGGAGAAGCGGACCGGGGCGAGCTCCCAGAAGAACTCCGCAAAATCCCGTTGAAATACCTTGACAGGAGCGGCTTTTCCATGCTATAATACAGGTACTGTATGATAAAGTGAGGAATTCCCATGATCTATATGTTTCTCGCCCCGGGCTTTGAGGAGGTGGAGGCTCTCGCACCGCTGGATCTGCTGCGCCGCGCGGGTCTTGAGGTGACTACCGTCGCCATCCGCGATGCCAAGACCAACAATCTCACGGAGCATCTCCGCCACGGCGGTGTCCGCGCGTCCAACCTGCGGGACGAGTCTGCCGCCGTCACGGGCGCGCACGGCATTACGGTAACTGCCGACATCACCGAAAGCGATTTTGTCGATCATCTCCGGAGACACCCTGCCCTTGAGGCGGTCATCCTCCCCGGCGGTATGCCCGGTACCGCCAATCTGGATGCCTCCCCCGCCGTGGAGCTGGCTCTGGAGCGTGCCGCCGCCAAGGATGCCTACCTCTGCGCCATCTGCGCCGCGCCTCTGGTTCTGGGCAAGCGAGGCTACCTCGAGGGCAAGCGGGCCACCTGCTTCCCCGGCTTTGAGGAATATCTGGAGGGCGCAACCGTGGGCGGTAAAGTGATCCGAGACGGGAAGGTCATTACCGCCGCGGGCATGGGTGTGGCGCAGGAATTCGGCCTTGAGATGATCTCGGCGCTGGTCTCCCCCGAAAAGGCGGGCGAGATCCGCGCGGCCATTCAGTCTCTGTGATATGACCGACAAATCCGCCCTGCGGCGGCGCTTCACCGAGCTACGGGGGAGTCTAACCGCCTCCGAACGAGCCCGCGCCGAGGCCTCCGTCTACGAAAAGCTGTTCGCCCTCCCCGCGTGGCGGGAGACAGCCGTGATCTGCGGGTATATATCAATTCGCGGGGAGCTGAACACCGCCCCCATCCTCCGTCGGGCTGCCGACGAGGGAAAGACGGTTGCCCTGCCCGTGACGGTCACGGGGGCAAGCGAGGGGCGCATGGTCTTTCGCGCTCTGCCCGAGGGAGATCCCGATCGCCTTACTCCCGCCCGCTTCGGCATCCCCGAGCCCGACGGCTCCTGCCCCGCCCTGACCTTGGGTGAGCTTTCCCGCGCCCTGATCCTGGTGCCCGCTCTGGCCTTTGACCGAGACGGCTACCGTTTGGGCTACGGCGGGGGCTACTACGACCGTTTTCTGGACGGGCTGCGCTCCGCGGGGATCCCCATCACCGCGGTAGGGCTGACCTTTTCGGTCTGCCGCGTCCCCTCCCTCCCCCGCGAGCCCCACGATCTGCCCGTCCACGTGATCATTGACGAAAGGAGTGTGACCATCCCCCATGGATCCTGAAATGCATATTCCCCCCACCCCGTCCGCCAACGGTGAGACATCCCCCAAGA
>JAZNUO010000328.1:0-3957 GCA_045592305.1 Eubacteriales bacterium
CCCCTTTGTGGGCGAAAGAGTCGCGCAGATCAGGTGGAGGGTTTCTTAAGGGAGGCACCGTGGGTGACTCCCTTACGTGGCGATTCTTTTGGTACTTTTCTTTCGCCACGGAAAGAAAAGTACATAGGCAAAACCCTTCTACAAACCCAAATTTGACCTCTCGTCTTCCCGTTTTCTCCCCCTCTGCATAAGATACCCTTTCTCGGTTCATACTGTAACCGTACCCAAAGGTACGCTATATACCGCACAGCGGAAAGAGAAAGGATCATAACCATGCAGAATCAGAACAAGAACCAGAACAACAACCAGAACCAGAACAACAACCAGAACAACAGCCAGAATCAGAACAACAACCAGAACCAGAACAACCAGAACCAGAACAAGTCTCAGAACAACAACCAGAACAACCAGAACCAGCAGAAGGCACAGTCTGAGAACCGTCAGTAAGACCGACCCATAAGGGCTGAGCCTTGACGGCGGCGGCGTGTCGAGTGAGTTTTTCGCTTGGCCGCCGCCCTTTTTGACCGTGTGCTCCTGCCTGCCTACCCGCCCAAGAAGGGAACCCGACGAGCCCCCATTGGCGCCCTGTCGGTGGACGTTCACCGTCCGTTCCCTACGAGAAAGGAAGTCAATTTGATGGAAAAGAACCTCACCGCCCGTTACCTCGCCGCCAAGCGTGCCCTGTTCGACAAGGCCTACGGAGACCTCAACGAAATGCAAAGACAGGCCGTATTCACCACCGAAGGCCCCCTTTTGGTGCTGGCCGGGGCGGGAAGCGGTAAGACCACCGTCTTAGTCCGCCGCATCGCCTTTATCATCCGTTTCGGTAACGCCTACTTCACCGACGAAACGCCCTGCAACCTTACCGAGGAGCGGGTAGCCGATCTGGAGCACGCCGTCCACCTGTCCGCTGCGGAGATCGAGCAGATCCTCCCCGAGTTCATCACGAATCCCTGCCCCCCCTACCGTATGCTGGCCATCACCTTCACCAATAAGGCCGCGGGGGAGATCAAGAGCCGTCTGGTGGCGCAGTTTGCCGACGAGACGCTGGCAAGGGACATCTGGAGCGGCACCTTCCACTCGGTGTGTATGCGCATCCTCCGTACATACGGCGACCGCATCGGCTTTGGGTCGGGATTTACCATCTATGACACGGACGATACCAAAAAGGCCATTGTGGGGGTCATGAAGAACCTGAAGATCGACGAAAAGCAGTTCCCCCCCAAGGCAGTCATGACCGCCATCAGCCATGCCAAGGATCGCCTCCTGACTGCCGAGGACTTCGAGGTGGAGGCAGGGGTAGACTTCCGCCTCTCCCGCATCGCCGCCATCTACAGGGGCTACGAGGCCGCTCTCCGCGCCTCCAACGCCATGGACTTCGACGACATCATCATGAACACAGTGACCCTCCTCCGCGAGCACGCCGACATCCGTACCTACTACCAGCGCAAGTTCAGGTACGTCTGCATTGACGAGTATCAGGACACCAATATTGCCCAGTTCGAGCTGGCGGCTCTGCTGTCGGGCGGCTCCCGTAACCTCATGGTGGTGGGTGACGATGACCAGAGCATCTACAAATTCCGCGGTGCCACCATTCAGAACATTTTAGGCTTCGACAAGGCCTTTGATAACGTCACCCTCGTCAAGCTGGAGCAGAATTACCGCTCCACAGGCACCATTCTGGACGCCGCCAACGGAGTCATCAGCCACAATCTCGGTCGCCGCGGTAAGAGCCTCTGGACGGCGGGGGAGAAGGGCGAGCCCATCATCCTCCGCAAGTGCGAGGATCAGATGGGGGAATCCCGCTCCATCGTGGATACCATCCGCCGTATGACCGAGAGAGGGGATCACAAGTACAAGGATTTCGCGATTCTCTACCGTACCAATTCCCAGTCCTCGGGTCTTGAGCGCGCCCTCCAGCGCAGTACCGTCCCCTACCGCATTCTGGGGGGTACCCGCTTCAACGATCGCAAGGAGATTCGCGATGCGGTGGCGTACCTCCAGCTCATCTGTAACCACGCCGACCGTGAGCGACTCCTCCGCATTATCAACGAGCCTCGCCGCAAGATCGGAGACAAGACCCTGGCCGCCGTGTCTGCCATCGCCGAGGAGCAGGGGATCTCCCTCTTTGCCGTCATGGACAGAGCCGACGAGTTCGTCGCGCTCGCCCGCTCCGCCGCCACCCTCAAGGCCTTTACCGCCATGATCCACCGTCTGACCTCCCTGCTGCATACCCTGCCCCTCCCCGATTTCTTCGACGAGGTCATGGAGCAGTCGGGCTACCGTCAGATGCTCATTGATGGAGGCGAGCCCGAAAAGGAGCGTCTGGAGAATATCGACGAGCTGAAATCCAACATGATGGAGTATGCCAAGGTCACAGCCGAACTGGGTGAAGAACCGACTCTCCCGGGCTTTCTGGAGGAATACGCCTTGGTTGCCGACGTGGACAAGTACGATACCGAGGCCGATGCCGTGGTGCTCATGACCATCCATAGCGCGAAGGGCTTGGAGTTTCCAATCGTGTTCCTCCCCGGCATGGAGGACGGCATCTTCCCCGGTATGCAGAACATCATGGGGGGAGCCGATGACATGGAGGAGGAGCGCAGGCTCTGCTACGTGGCCATTACCCGCGCCCGTGAGCAGGTATTTATCCTCCACACCCGCACCCGCATCTGGTACGGTCAGACCGTGGCCAACCCCCTGTCCCGTTTCGTGGGCGAGATCCCCGAGGAGCTGATTACCCGCGAGGATCTGACCCTGGAGGCATTGAACGCCGCCTCTGCCGTGGCAGCAGGCAGACCCGCAGGTGCCCTCACAGGCCAGTCCTACGGCTACTATGACCGCCCCCGTAAGGCCAAAGCCCCCGTCCATACCGACCGCCTCACGGTGGGTCAGCCCGTTCCCGCCTCCACCACCGCCGCCCGCCGCAGCATGAATTCTCTCACCCCCGGCGACCGTGTCACGCACGCTACCTTTGGCGAGGGCGAGATCCTCTCCATCAAGCCCATGGGCGCGGACAAGCTCATTGAGGTCATGTTCGATACAGCGGGCACCAAAAAGCTCATGGGGACCTATGCCAAGCTCAAGAAGCTGGAGGAGTAAAGTCCCTCTATATGAAAAAGCCATCCCTTCGGTGATTCCGTCGGGATGGCTTTTCGCGTGAAAAAATCCCGCCCCCAAAAAGGAGGCGGGAAGGGAAACTATGAATCGCTGAGGCACGCCCGCTTGGGCGAGCGGTGCCCGCTACGATCTGTGTCGGATCAATGATCGCGAATCAGATTACTTGTGCTCAACGGTGATCTCGCTGAAGGTAACACCTGCAGTCTCGCAACGGAGGCCGTAGCGTGCGCCGCCGATCCACTCAGGATCGGAGACCGAGATCAGGCATACGCCATTGGCGTAGCAGTCAATGGTACCTGTACCGTCAAACTCCACGGAAATGGTGACAGTGTCGCCATGCTTGTAGTTGGGAATGGGGGAGGAGGTGATCTGCAGAACAGTCCAAGGAATACCGTTATAGCCTACCTTAGCCAGGTACAGGTTGCAGTCATCGGAAACGAACAGGAAGTAGTAGGCAGGACCGTCCTCCCAGAAGAAATACTTCTCGGTGTTATCGGCCATACCGAAAACGATACCGTTATCGTTCTGATACTGATCGGGAGCGGTGAGGGTAGCGGTGATCTTACCGCGGCTCAGTCTGTCGTTGGAAACGAGGAACATGCTGCCGTTCTTCTCGCAGAGAGCGGCATTGTCAGCGAAGGAGAAGGTACCGGCGGCGTTGTAGCCGTGGACAACCTTATCGCCTGCGTTGATAACGGGAGTGTCAATAGCCACGTAGGGAACGTCCTCGGGCTCGGTCCACTCGGGCTCCTCAGGAACCTCAGGCTCCTCGGGCTCCTCGGGAGCCATAACGACCTTGGAATCATACGCCTCGGCAGCCTCGGCGGAGCTGAAGAA
>JAZNUO010000329.1:0-2385 GCA_045592305.1 Eubacteriales bacterium
ACCGACCTTCTCACCCTTGGCGATCATATAGTCGATGACCTCTTCGATCACGTCGCAGATGGAGCCCATAGCAACGATGACACGCTCGGCATCGGGAGCGCCATAATAGTTAAAGAGCTGATAGTTGGTGCCCAGCTTGGCGTTGACCTTGCCCATGTACTCCTCAACGATGTCGGGAACGGCATCGTAGTAGGCGTTGCAGGCCTCACGGTGCTGGAAGAAGATGTCGCCGTTCTCAGCCGAGCCGCGCAGTACGGGGCGCTCGGGGTTGAGGGCGCGGTTACGGAATGCGGCAACAGCGTCCATATCGACCATCTCGGCCAGATCCTTGTAGTCCCAGACCTCGATCTTCTGGATCTCGTGAGAGGTACGGAAGCCGTCGAAGAAGTTCAGGAAGGGAACGCGGCTCTCGATGGTGGCCAGATGAGCCACAGGAGCCAGGTCCATAACCTCCTGCACGTTGCTCTCAGCCAGCATAGCGAAGCCGGTCTGACGACAGGCGTATACGTCGGAGTGATCACCGAAGATATTCAGAGCGTGAGAAGCCACGCAGCGGGCGGACACGTGGAAGACGCAGGGGAGAAGCTCACCGGCGATCTTGTACATGTTGGGGATCATCAAAAGAAGACCCTGGGATGCGGTGTAGGTGGTGGTCAGCGCACCTGCGTTCAGGGAGCCGTGGACAGTACCGGCGGCACCTGCCTCGGATTCCATCTCCATCACGTTGACGGTGGTACCGAAGATGTTCTTGAGTCCCTGTGCAGACCACTGGTCTACCCAGTCAGCCATGGGGCTGGAGGGGGTAATCGGGTAAATGCCGGCGACTTCGGTGAAAGCGTAGCTCACCGTGGCGGCAGCCTGGTTACCGTCCATGGACACTTTTTTTCTCATGATTGCCATTTTAGGAAATTCCTCCTTGAAAATTTTTCCCCGCGGGAGCAAAACCGCGGGACAAATTTGCTCACTGTATATAATAGCATACTTTTCGCAAAAAGTAAAGGGTTTTTGCGAAATTTCAAGGATTTGGCGAAAAAAAGTTTACATAAATTTATATATATACGGAATTTTGCGGATGCGGTACTTGACGAAATTCCAAAAGAATGGTACAATATCATGGGTTACTATGATGTAACTGGTAATAAATGGTAATTTAAGGAAGCTATATGAGTGAGAATACAATCACAAAGACCTCGGTGGCGGTGATCGGCGCGGGGCACGCGGGCTGTGAGGCGGCGCTGGCCTCGGCGCGCATGGGTGTGGACACGGTGCTCTTCACCCTGTCCCTGGATCAGATCGCCAATATGCCCTGCAATCCCTCCATCGGCGGTACCGCCAAGGGGCATCTGGTCTACGAGATCGACGCGCTGGGCGGTGAGATGGGCAAATGCGCCGATGCTGTGACGCTCCAGAGCCGTACCCTGAATCTGGGCAAGGGAGCTGCCGTTCACTCCAAGCGGGTGCAGGCGGATCGGGTGGCCTACCACGTCCGCATGAAGCATACCCTGGAGCAGACCCAAAACCTCCGCGTGGTGCAGGCTGAGATCACGGATATTCTGGAAGAAATCGACGGGGATACAGGCAAGAGCAAGGGTGTCCGCGCCGTTATCACCCGCCTCGGCGAGCGCTGGGACTGCGATGCGGTCATTGTCGCCACGGGTACCTATCCAGAGGCAAAAGTCTTTGTCGGAGATAAGAATTTTGAGTCGGGGCCCGATGGCTCCCTGCCCTCAAAGGGACTGTCCGCTTCCCTGTCGGCTATGGGTATCCGCCTCATGCGCTTTAAGACGGGAACCCCCGCCCGCGTCAAGCGGGAGACCATCGATCTGTCGGTGCTGGAGGTTCAGCCCGGGGAGGACGGTGCCCTTCCCTTTTCGACACAGACCGACAAAAGCACCTACCTGCAGGGTGAGCAGATCCCCTGCCACATCGTCTACACCAACGCCGAAACCCACCGCATCATCCATGAAAATATCCACCGAAGCGCCATGTATTCGGGCCAGATCACGGGTACGGGACCCCGTTACTGCCCCTCCATTGAGGATAAGATCGTTCGTTTCGCCGACAAGGAACGCCACCAGCTCTTCGTGGAGCCGATGGGGGAGCAGACCGAGGAAATGTACGTCCAAGGCTTCTCCACCTCCCTCCCTGCCGACGTGCAGTGGCAAATGATCCGCTCCCTCACGGGCTTCGAAAATGCCGAGATCATGCGCTACGCCTACGCCATCGAGTACGATTGCGCCGATCCCACCCAGCTTGATGCCTCCTTGGAGTTCAAGCGCGTGAAGGGCTTGTTCGGTGCGGGACAGTTCAACGGAACGTCAGGCTATGAGGAGGCCGCGGCACAGGGGCTTCTGGCGGGGATCAACGCGGCAAGACGCGTCATGG
>JAZNUO010000330.1:0-4050 GCA_045592305.1 Eubacteriales bacterium
TCAGGTGGTGGGTTTCTTAAGGGAGGCACCGTGGGTGACTCCCTTACGTGGCGATTCTTTTGGTACTTTTCTTTCGCCACGGAAAGAAAAGTACATATGCAAAACTCCTCGATAAACCCAAATTTGAAATTTCAACAAACAAGAAAATTTTCTCACATCGGAGGTCTGCCATGAACCAAGCCCTGTTTGACTATATTGCCGCCTGTCCCACCGCTTACCATGCGGTTGAGCACACCGCCTCGATGCTGGAGCGGGCGGGCTACACCGAGCTGCGGGAGCATACCGACTGGTCTCTTGAGGGGGGCAAGGGGTATTTCGTGACCCGAAACGGCTCCTCCCTCATCGCCTTCCGAGCCCCCGCAAGTAGGGACTTCGCGGGGTTCATGATGACCGCCGCCCATGGGGATTCTCCCTGCTTCAAGATCAAGGAGAACGCCGAGATGAGCGACGGGCACCATCTGAAGCTGTCGGTGGAGAAGTACGGCGGGATGCTCTGCTCCTCCTGGACGGACAGGCCTCTCTCGATGGCGGGTCGGGTCTTGATCCGCGCCGAGCGCGGCATCGCCTCCCGCTTGGTGGATCTGGGAGAGCCCTGCGCCATCATTCCCAACGTGGCCATCCACATGAACCGCAAAGCCAACGACGGCATGAGCTACAATCCCGCCGTGGATATGATTCCCCTGTGCGGTGAGGCCTCCGATGCCGGGATGCTGAAAAAACGGGTGGCCGAGGCTATCGGGGTATCCGAGGAGGACATTCTCACCACCGATCTGTTCCTCTACAATCCCCAGGCGGGAGTGGAGTGGAGCGGGTATATTTCCGCGCCCAGACTGGACGATCTTCAGTGCGCCTTCGCGTCCCTGACCGCCTTTCTGGAGGCGGGGCAGGCCTATGCGCTCCCCGATACCGTCCCCGTGTTCTGTCTCTTCGACAACGAGGAGGTGGGGAGCCAGACCAAGCAGGGGGCGGCATCCACCTTCCTGTCCGATACCCTGAGCCGTTTGGGTGAGGCCTTCGGTCTTTCCCACGCCGCCCTTACGCGGAAGCTGGCCTCCTCCTTCCTTGTCTCCTGTGACAACGCCCACGGAGTGCATCCCAACCATCCCGAGTATCAGGACAGAAACCACGCGGTGTACATGAACGGCGGGGTGGTGGTGAAGTACAACGCCAACCAGCGATACACCACCGACGGCGTATCCGCCGCCCTGTTCGGACTGATCTGCGAGCGGGCGGGGGTGCCCGTTCAACAATACGCCAACCGCGCCGACATGGCGGGCGGGTCTACGCTGGGGAACATCGCCAATACGCAGGTGTCCCTCAACACCGTGGACATCGGGCTGGCTCAGTTGGCCATGCACTCGGCCTTTGAAACGGCGGGAGCGCGGGATACCGAAATGATGGCGCGGGCGCTGACCGCTTTCTTCCTGTCCCGCATCACCGCCGAGGGGGACGGAGCCTACGCGGTTGTGTGATTTTTTCGGAATGGTTTCTCTCTCTTCATACCTCGGTCACAATCCTGTGGTATACTGATGAAAAATATTGATCTCCAATCCCCGAAAAGAAAGGATGGACCCTATATGGCCGCCCAAAATACCAAATCCCTGCCCCGAAAGAAGGGCATGAGCAAGAAAAAGAAGATCATCACCGTTGCGATTGTGGCGGTGCTTATCATCGCCCTTGCGGCGGGCATCGCAACCGCTATAGCCGTCGCCAACTGGGAGGAGTACAAGCAGTACGCCGCCGACCGCAAGACCGTCGCCACCTGCAACGGCTTCGAGATCCCCTATGAGGAGCTGTACTTCGTCACCATGTTCTATAAGAACTCTCTCTCTGACACCTACGGTGAGGACATCTGGGATCATCCCGATACCGCCGAGCAGTACCGCGCCGAGCTGGAGGCTTTGGTCGCCGAGAATCTGAACCAGAACTACGTCATTCTCTCGGCCTGCCGCAATCTGGGCATCAAGACCGAGGGAGCGGAGATCGACAAGTACGTGGACAAGAAGCTCTCCGACCTCCGCGAGTCCTTTGAAGATGACAAGGAATTCGAGGCTTGGCTCGCCGAGCACGGGATGACCGAGCACTATTTGCGCTTCTCTCTGGGTGTCAGCTATCTGGAGTCGGCTCTGTACTACACCCTTCTGGACAACGGTATGATCCGCTACACACTGGACAACGTGGCGGATTTCCGCGACTACGTGGAAAGCAGCGGGGATTTCGTCCGCACCCTGCACGTCTACATCGAGAACGTGGAGGGGGAGGATCCCGCTGAGAATCTGGCCAAGGCCAAGGAGATCAGCGACGCTCTGCGCGCCGAGGAGGATTTCGCCGCCCGCCGCGAGCTGATGAGTCAGTACATCGGCTCGGCGGTCAACGACGACCTGCAAAGTGTCACGGGTGACGGCTACTACTTCACCCGCACCGAAATGGACGAGAAGTACGAGGAGGCCTCCTTCGGGCTGGCTATCGGCGGGGTCAGCGAGCCTGTGGTGTGCAGCGGCGGCAACTTCGTCATCATGCGCCTCTATCCCGAGGCCGAATACATCAAGAAGAATACGCAGAAGCTGCTGGACAATTACCACGGCGTGGCTGTGGGGCTCTACGAGGAGCAGTTTCGGGACGATTGCGTCATTGTCTTTAACGAGTACGGCAAGAGCATTGACCTCTTGTCCTTGAAGTGAGGATGCCCCATGCCTCTCCGTAAACGAAAGGAGCCCCGCAACAGCCAGCGCATCTCCCGCGGCTCCACCAAAAAACGGGGTCGGCTCAAGGGAGTCATTCGCCCGTGGCAGATCGTCACCCTTGTCCTCTGCGCGCTGACGGGGGTGGTTCTGGCGCTGGTCTGGGGAAATCATCTCAAGGCCAAGTCCGATGCCTACCGGGACGAGCAGGCACTGGGGGACCGGACGGTGGACAATTCCATTACGAGCCCGATTCCCGTGGACGTGCCTGACATCCGCGCCGTGGAGATCCAGCCCGAGGGCAACGTGGGGGATATCCTCATCGCGGGAAAAGCGGGCGGTGTGATACTTCCCCTCTGCGGCGGCGATGGGGTCCCCCTCTACGCCTCCCGTGTGGGGACGGCGGCGGGAATGGTGGTCGCACCGAACGCGCCCTCCCTGTCCGACGATATTGCCCGCATCAGCCGACGAGGCCTGAACGTCACCGTGGTCTACACCGTGACCTGCTTCTCCACCCCCAATACCGCCGAGGCCACCTTCCGCCAAGGGCTGGATTTGGCTCTTCTCCGTGAGTGCGCCGAGGCTCGACCCAACGATATTCTGTTGCTGGGGCTTCCCTCGGGCAACGACGGGAGTGATCGCCGCGCGGTGGAGTTTCTCAACGAGCTGAACACCCTGCTGGCGGATCTCCCCGCCCGTCCCGCCGTCGGGGTGGCTCTCCCTCCCTCTGCCTTTGCGAGCGATACCCTGACGAGGGGTGACGGCTTTACCCAAGGAAACGTCTCTGCAGAGGCAGACACCGCGCTCGAGACCGCCGAGCGTCCCCTGTACGCGGGTGAG
The DNA here is from genome assembly GCA_045592305.1 of Eubacteriales bacterium. Lineage (GTDB taxonomy): Bacteria > Bacillota > Clostridia > Oscillospirales > CAG-272 > CAMEON01. Next base: position 3,522 of record JAZNUO010000330.1, read on the forward strand.
ATCTCCCCCGCCCGCATTCTGTCCGCCTGCGACTATCTGGCGATGGATCTGCGGAGCATGTCGGCGGTGGGTGTCTCCACTCTTCTGCCCGATATTCAGTTTCCCTACGTCCGCTACTCTCTCCGGCTTCTGGTGAACATTCATGACCGCGACGCGGTGGAGAACGCTTTGAAGCGGGGCTACGGGCGGGTCTTTGAGATGGAGCCGCCGCCCGCGGTGAGCGGGGAGGACGAAACCACAACCGAGCCTTAAAAACAGGCGTATCTGCCGTTTCGCGGATACGCCTGCTTTGCTTTTTGGGGGCTTGATGGTTGTTGTAACGATTCAGTCAATGTTTAAAATTTGGGTTTAACGCTCCGCGCTAAACCCAAGTGAAATGCGCTTCGCGCGTGAAATATGCGCTATCGCGCATGTGAAATGCTCGCAAGCGAGCGTGAAATTCGCCCGTTGGGCGAGTGATGGAAAGAAACCCTGCGGGTTTCTGATTAAAATTTAAATGAAGAGATCCGAAGGATCTCCTCCTCAACTC
>JAZNUO010000331.1:0-5777 GCA_045592305.1 Eubacteriales bacterium
CTGAAAAAGCAGGGAAGAACCGTAGCGGTTCTGTCGGTGGAACGGGAGGATACCGTCCTTCTGGGAGCCGCCGATCTGGCCGTGACCTGCGCACCCTCGGTGTTCACCGCGGCCGAGAGCGGACACCCCCGCCTCCCCGCCAATACCGCATCCCCCCGCGATCCCCTGGCATCCCCGGACGGCTCCCCCGACTCTGCCATGGCGACGGATCTCTGCCGCCGCCGCGCCGACGTGGTGGTGCGCCGTACCGCCGCTGACGGCGGAGGTGTCATGGGTCTGCGCCGCGCCATCCTCTGCGCCGACCTCTATAAGGAAACCGTAGGACGGGTCTTTGGCTACCTCCTGCTCTCCCAGACCGCCCGCCTGTGTCTCATGGTGCTGCCCCTGCTGCTGGGGCTCTCCGCGCTGTCCGCTCCCGTCCTGCTCGTGTCGGGGTTCTGCGTGGACCTCCTGATCCTGCTGTCGGCCACAGCTCTCCCTCTCCCCGCCTCGCCCCAAAAGAGAAGCCGCATGGAGGATGCCGTGAGATCCCCCCTCATCACCCACCGAAACGGTCTGATCGCCGTAGCCGCCGCCACCGCCCTTCCCACCCTGATCGCCGCGGTCTGGCACTACGTCGATCCCGCTCTGAGCGGCGACCCCGTACATTTCCTCTGCCTGTGCCTTCTGGGGCTTCAAACGGCCATCTATCGCCTGTCCCCCCTCCCCCGCCGCGACCGCACGGTATTCTTCACCACGCTGGCCATGCTCCTGACCTATGTGGCCGCTCTGGCCATCGCTCTGGGCGCGGGATTGGGACTTCTCCACTCTCTGGCGCTGCCCCTCCTCTCCCCCGCCCTCTACCTGACGGTCAAGCCCATCCTCGACCGCCTGTCACGCCACAAGGAAACCGCTCCCAAGGGGAAAGAGGAGGCATGACGCAACCTCCCTTTGCATATGTTCTACCATAATACTTCATGGAGGGAAGATGTCATGAGAGAAACCACCACCGCCGATCTCTTTTGTATGGAGGTCATCAACCTCTGCGACGGAGGACGGCTGGGGTATCCCAATTCTCTGGAGCTCTGCGTCGAGGACGGGAAGGTCACGGCCCTCATCATCCCAAAGGATTGCGGCTTTCTCGGCTTCGGGAAAAGTGAGCATTACCGCATCCCGTGGTGCCGGATCGAGTGCATCGGTGAGGATGCCGTTCTGGTCAAGCTCACCGCTGCCGAGCTCCAGGGCTGCCTGCGAAAGGGAAGCGGGAAAAAGAAATGAACCGAGCCGCCTCGCCTCGTTGCGGGGCGGCCCTTTCTTAATTGTAAACAAATTGTAAAAACGGAAAATTCCTATTGCGAAAAAGTACAATGTATGATATAATACACCAGTGTGCGCAAAAAGCCACACATCATACTACACACACAGACGCAATCAGCGGCTCGGTGTCCCCGAAGCGACCTTCGAGGATCAGCCCGCGCGTGCCTCTGTGGTGGAAAAAACCGAAGGAGGACATAGAAAATGTCTATCATCACCATCAAGCAGCTTCTGGAAGCAGGTGTGCATTTCGGCCACCATACCCGTCGCTGGAACCCCAAGATGCAGGAGTACATCTTCACCGAGAGAAACGGCATCTACATCATCGACCTGCAAAAGACCGTGAAGAAGTTCGAGGAGGCCTACAACTTCGTTCGTGACCTCTCGGCTCAGGGCGGCACCCTTCTGTTCGTCGGTACCAAGAAGCAGGCAGCCGAGGCCATCAAGGAAGAGGCCGAGCGTTGCGGTCAGTATTACGTCAACGTTCGTTGGCCCGGCGGTATGCTGACCAACTACAAGACCATCAAGCGCTCCATCAGCCGCCTGAACGGTCTGAACAAGATGCAGGAGGACGGCACCTTCGATCTGCTCCCCAAGAAGGAGGTCGCAGGACTTCAGAAGGAGATCTTCGACATGGAGAAGTCCTACGGCGGTATCAAGACCATGGAGAGACTGCCCGACGCCATCTTCATCGTTGACCCCCACAAGGAGCACATCGCTGTTCTGGAGGCCAAGAAGCTGGGTATCCCCGTGATCGCCATCGTGGACACCAACTGCGATCCCGACGATGCCGACTACGTCATCCCCGGTAACGACGACGCGATCCGCGCCATTAAGCTCATCTCCTCCGTCATGGCTGATGCCGTCATTGAGGGCCGTCAGGGCGAGCAGACCACCGAGGCTGAGACCGTCGAGGCTACCGACGCCGAGTAATTTTTCGCACTGAACCCCTATTCTATAAAAAAGAGGTAAACTATCATGGCAAACATTTCCGCAAAGGACGTTGCCGAGCTGCGCAAGCAGACCGGTATCGGTATGATGGAGTGCAAGAAGGCACTCGTTGAGGCTGACGGCGACTTCGAGGCCGCCATCAAGCTGCTCCGCGAGAAGGGCGAGCTGAAGGCCGCTTCCAAGATCGCGAACCGCATCGCCGCCGACGGTGTCGTTGACATCATGAAGGACGGCGACCTGACCGCTATGATCGAGGTCAACTCCGAGACCGACTTCGTCGCTAAGAACGAGTCCTTCAAGGAGTTCGTCAAGAACCTGCTCAAGACCATCCTGACCACCAAGCCCGCAACCCTGGAGGAGCTCATGGCTGCTCAGTACGTCGAGGGCGGCGTGACCGTTGAGGAGAAGGTCAAGGAAGAGATCTTCAAGATCGGTGAGAAGCTGAGCGTTCGCCGTTTCGCTCTGGTGGAGGGTCTGACCGCTACCTACATCCACGGCGGCAGCGCCATCGGTGTCGTGGTCAAGTTCGACACCGACTGCGGCGACAAGGAGGGCTTCGCTGAGTTCGCCAAGAACATCGCGCTCCAGATCGCCGCTTATCCCACTCCTTACCTGACCCGTGAGGATGTCCCCGCTTCGGTCATCGAGTCCGAGAAGGACATCATCAAGGTTCAGCTTGCCAACGATCCCAAGATGGCAAATAAGCCCGAGAAGGTTCTTGAGGGCATCATCATGGGCAAGCTTGGCAAGTTCTACGAAGCCAACTGCCTGGTGGATATGGCATACGTCAAGGAGGACGACATGAAGGTCGGCCAGTACGTCGCTAAGACCGCTAAGGAGATGGGTGGTAAGATCGCCATCGCTTCCTTCTGCCGCTTTGAGAAGGGCGAGGGCATCCAGAAGAAGGAAGAGGATTTCGCTGCTGAGATCGAGAAGCTCGCCAGCGGCAAGTAATTTCTTTTAGAACCAAGGTCAACGGGCGTTTTGTTCATCGCAGAATGCCCGTTTTTCTTGTGATGAAAGCGTGAATCTTCAGGAAACCACTTGACAAAAAACAATACATGGTGTATAATATACATATTGTCTTTCATTGCTTTCCGGCTGATGAGGCGCATTACGAAAAATAGCAGAGAAAGGAAATTACTTTTTCATGGAAAAGCATATCAAAACCGATTTAAAAAAAGGTCAGGTCGATATCTATTTCTTGCTGCGTGTTCTTCAAGGTAATATCATCAAGATTTTGATATTGGCGGTTGTTCTGGGCGGCGCGCTGGGTATCTACCGACATACGAACGCCACTCCCTACGATACGGCTGATGTAAAATTCCTTATCAGCGGCGTATCCGCGCAGTATAATAAAGACGGTGAGCTTGTGGGCGTTGTTGCCAACACGGGCGCGGCCGCGTCCTCGGTCGGTACCAGTATCGCCTATTCCGCTCCGTACCTCATTACCGAGGATAAGGCTCTCAATGAGATCATCAGCTACATGAGAACCCAGAATCCCGGTAAGTATGAGAATCTGACCAGAAGAAACGTGCGCGGTATGCTCTCAGTCGAGGTCGACCGACAGGTGGTCACGGTATCCGTATCCGGTCCCGATAAGAAGGTGGTTCTGGACGTTGCGAAGGCCGTCATGATCAAGATTCCCGCAACGCTGGACTACTACTTCGGCGTGGATAACCCCAACGGAATCGAGAATATCGACAGTGTGGCCAAGGCCATCAACGATGTCTATGAGGACAACCTGAGGCATACGGGACGGAATACCCTGCTCTTCACCTTGATCGGCTTCGTCGTGGGTGCCGCCATCGTCTACATCTTGTGCATCCTGCGTACCCTGTTCGACAACACGGTCTACGACGAGAACGACCTGAAGAATCGCTTCACCATTCCCGTTATCGGTCAGATCCCCACTTGGGAAAACACCAAGGTCGGGAACAAGGCCTTTGCCGATAAGTCCAGAAAGGATCTCTTCAAGGGAACTAAGGGAAGTAAGAAGCCCGAGGGCGGAAACCTTATGTCCGACCGTGACTACGACGGCCGTATCCTGAATAAGAAGACTCCCTTCGCTATCACCGAGGCCTTCAAGCTCCTGCGTACCAATATGTGCTACACCACGAAGGGCGAGAAGTGCGCGGTCTACGGTATCACCTCCGCCTACGTCAGCGCGGGTAAGTCCCTGATCGTGGCCAACATGGCCGTGTCCTTCGCCCAGATGAACAAGAAGGTTCTTCTGGTGGACGCGGATCTCCGCTGCCCCGTTCAGCATAAGGTATTCTCTCTGGACAATAAGGTCAACGGCCTCAGTGATATTCTGGCAGGTCTTTGCAGCTATGAGGATATCTACCGCAGAAACGGCGGTATCGAGAACCTGAATATCATCACCAGCGGTAAGATTCCCCCCAACCCCGCCGAGCTTCTGGCTTCTCCCCTGATGGCTCAGTTCGTTGAGACGATCAAGGAAGAGTATGACGTGGTGTTCATTGACCTGCCCCCCATTTGTGAGGTCAGTGACGCAGGTATCGTTTCGGATCTGATCACAGGCTACACCTTCGTGGTTCGTTCGGGCTACTCCGACCGCCGCATGATCGAGATGGCCGTTGAGACCATGGAGGGCTTCGATGCCTCCTTCGTGGGCTTCATTCTGAACGATATCGACATCAAGTCCGGCGACTACTACAAGAACAAGTATTACAGCAGCTACAGTAAGTACCGCTTCCGCTACGGAAAGTCGGGCTACTACAGAAACTTCAAGTACGGCTACTACAAGGGCTACTACAGCCGTTATCAGCGGAAGTACAGCCAGTACGGCTACCAGAATTCCTACGGCAATAATGGCTACAGCAACAGCTATAGCCGAGCTCACGCCGAGGTCAATGCGGGCCTTGCCTACGAGGAAATGCTCGAGCAGCAGGAGAAGGAGCTTCTCAACGAGGATCTGGAGAACCTCGGAACTCCGGAGAACGAGCCTGTCGCAAATGATGCCGTTGACACCGTGACCGCGGAGACCGTCGAGACTGCCGAGGACGTTGAGGTGTTCGAGGATATTGACGCTGAGGAGATCGACGAGGATGCCGACACCGCCGAAGACTTTGACACCGACGAAGACATCGAGGATACCGACGTAGAGGAAATCGCCGCCGAGGATGATTTCATCGACGAGGCATCTCAGGAAGAGGAGTCCAGCTTTCGCCCCCGGTGAGCGAGACACTGAAGAATCCGCCGAAGAATCCGCCGAAGAATCGGATTCCACGGACGCAATTCCCCATACCGTAATACCGTTGCTACTCCCGACGGATGCATTATCCATCGCGGAGGAACCAACCGAGCTTCCCGCGGAGGAACCAACCGAGTTCCCCGCGGAGGAGCCTCAGCCCGAGCCCCCCATGAGCGAGGAACCTCCCTCCCAAGAGTCTCAGCCCGAGCCCCCCACGAGTGAGGAACCACCCTCCCAAGAGCCTGAGCCCGAGCCCCCCACGAGTGAGGAACCTCCCTCCCAAGAGTCTCAACCCGAGCCTCCCACGAGCGAGGAA
>JAZNUO010000332.1:0-2174 GCA_045592305.1 Eubacteriales bacterium
ACCTCGGCACCTACAAACTCACACCCCGCAAGTTTGCCATGAAAATCATCCTGGATGTTCTGGCGACTACCGGTATCACAGCCACAGCAGGCATCGGCACCAACCTGTATCTGTGCAAGGTTGCCATGGACATCGTGGCAAAGCACATCCCCGCTGACCGCAACGGCGTCCGGATCGCTGAATTGGACGAGATGAGCTACCGCCGTACCCTCTGGAGCCACCGTCCCCTTACTGACTTCTGGCGTGTCGGCCGGGGCTACGCACGAAAGCTGGAGGAGCATAGGATGTTCACCATGGGCGATGTGGCCCGTCAGTCCGTGCAGAACGATGAAGTGCTGTATAAGCTCTTTGGCGTGAATGCGGAGCTGCTCATCGACCACGCCTGGGGATGGGAGCCATGCACCATTGCGGATATCAAAGCCTATAAACCTGAGTCCAGCAGTATCGGCTCCGGGCAGGTGCTGCACTGCCCCTATACAGCGGAGAAGGCCAAGCTGGTGGCGCGTGAGATGGCAGACCTGCTGGTCCTGGACTTAGTGGACAAGGGGCTTGTCACCAACCAGATCGTGCTGACCGTTGGCTATGACATTGAGAATCTGACTGACCCGAAGCGGAGCAAGTCCTACAAAGGCGAAGTCACCACCGACCACTATGGACGGCAGATCCCGAAGCATGCCCACGGCACAGGTAACCTCGGCAAGTACACTTCCTCTACTATTCGCCTTCCTCACTTCTACGCTTTTTCTACACTTTGCGGAGAGTTTTGCGAATTCAGGTCTAAATCGAGGTATATATGAATCCCTAAAAACCGTTGCTATGACTGGGTTTTTGGGTTACCAGAGTTACCTCAATTCTCTTAAAATCACCCTATACATCGGATTCGAAATCGTGTGGGGCGGTTTTCTCTTTTCTGCCGCTAACCCTTGATTTTACTGCATTTTTGGGGTATCCTTTTGTGCAGGGTAGAGGGCGTTTCTACGCTTTTTCTACACTACCGTTTGCGATTGCATTTGGCGTGGAGTGCGAGTGGTTTGTGTTTTGGAGGGAGCCTAAAGTCTCTTAGCGACTTTTAAGGGAATTTCACTCCATGGCACTCGAAATCAGTTTGCGGGCAACCGCACGAGGGTTCGAATCCCTCCCGCTGCGCCAAAAAAGATGACCTCGCCTTTAATGGCGGGGTCTTTCCTTTTTATACACAAATCTTGCACATCCCGCCCTTTTGCGGTATACTATCCCCAAACAAGGAGGTGGCAAGGAATGTACACGTACAAAGAGTTCCCCCTTACCCGCAACGGTATCGCGTTGCACTTGGACTGCCTTACTTTGGCGGGCACTGTGCCGCAAAAGCACATCCTGCTTGTCCACGGCGTGACTTATTCCTCCCGCGAGTTCGACATCGACTATAAGGACTACAGCTTTGCCCGTATGCTGGCTCGTGAGGGCTACGGCGTGTGGAGCATCGATATTGCAGGCTACGGTCGCTCGGGTGCGGTGGAAGACGGCTTTATGCCCGATTCCGACTATGCCGCCGAGGACATCAACACCGCGGTGGAGCTGATTGTTGCCGAGACGGGTCTTGAGAAAATTGACCTCCTTGGCTGGAGCTGGGGTACGGTGACCACCTCCCGCTTTGTGAAGAAGTATCCCCAGCACATCCGCAAGTTGGTACTGTTTGCCCCCATCCTTACAGGCGTGGCGGATGTACCTGTCACCGAGCCTTTCCACCACAACACGTGGGCTCATGCGGCGGAGGATTTCCAAACGGACGCTGCGGGCAACATCGACTTGACCCTCGTTGAGCCCATCATGCTGGATATGTTCTGCTCCGCCTGCTGGCGCTACGATGGGGACAAGAGCCCCAACGGCGGTCGCCGAGACTTGATGGTTGACCCCTCTGTGAAACTTATTGACTTGGACGCCCTCACCGTCCCCACCCTCGTCATCTGCGGTGACCGCGACCCCTATATCAACTACCATGTGGTCTACGATGTGTTGGAGCACTTGCCTGCAGGCTCTGCACTGGAAGTGATGGAGGGCGGCGCACACGTGGTCATGTATGAGCAGCCCTATTACCACGATTTTTGGGCCCGCGTAATGGGCTATTTGAACGACTGAAGAAAAGAGGCGCACTTATGCCCCAATTCATTCCTGTTACCGATTTTTTAGACCCTGCC
>JAZNUO010000333.1:0-6263 GCA_045592305.1 Eubacteriales bacterium
CCCCCCACCTTGACAAATCCCCCCATCTATGCTATAATACTCCCGAAGCCCACCGCAAGCCCTCCCCATCCCCTCCGCTTCGAGCTCGGACAGGCGGTCTCCCCGCCCCCGCGCGCCCGAGGCAGTGCCGTCGCGCTGTTCCTCGGCTCCCGCGCCCGTGTCCGCCCGACGCTCGGCTCGTCAGGGTCTCGGGGTCGATCCTCTGGCGGTCTCGGCTTCGGCCTCGTCGGATGATACGCGCGCGCCTATTGGATGCAGGGGCGGCGGTGTCACGGCGGGCGCAGTATTGGCTCCCTCCCTCAGTTTTTTGCGGTGAAGCGGAGCGAGAGCATCCCCAACTACAAAATAATAACGGCACGCATCCCTCTGCCGCACATACGGAGGAAATCCCCCATGCTGACCGTCCGCAACACCGAAGCCATCCGCCAGATCGAGGCGGCCATCGGCTACACCTTCCACGACAAGCGCCTTTTGGTACAGGTGCTGACCCGCAAGACCTACCTGAAGATCGACCCCGAGGCCCCCGACAACGAGGTGCTGGAGTTCTACGGCGACACCCTCATGAACTACCACGTCACCAACTACTTCATGTCCAAGTACGCCCACATGCTGGACGACGGACTCTTCTTCATGCGCACCGTGGAGCAGTTCACCGACCTGCGCTCCCACTACGTCTGCAACCGCTACCTCACCGAGCGGATCAAGGCCATGGGTCTGGCTCGCTACCTCCGCGCCCAGAATCGGGATTCCGAGCTGAGACGGGACGGAGAGAAGGCCTACGCCGACATTTTCGAGTCCCTCGTGGGCGCCATCTATCTGGACTCCTACCAGAACGATACCCTCATCCGCGCCTTCATCCTGCGCCAGCTTGGCATTGAGCCCCGCCGCGCCCCCGCCGATATTGAGGCATACGATTACGATGCTCTGCGGACTATGCCTGCCGAGGTCGCCGTGACCGAGGAGGCGGCGGAGACCGTCCCCGCTCCCGTGGAGGTGGAGGAGGCCGTCATTGAGGCAGAGACCGAGACCGCGCCCGCCGTGGAAGCGGTTGATACCGCGGAGGAGCCCGTGGAGGCTCCCGCCGAGGCGATCGCGCCCGCGGTCGAGGTTGCTCCCGCCGTTGCTACGCCCGCGGTGACTACTCCCGCGGCAACCGCCCCTGCCGAGGAGACTCCCGTTGAGACCGTCGCGGTGGAGATCCCCTCCGTACCCACTGCGGAGTCCGCCCCCGCAAAGCCCGCCGAGCCTGCCCCTACCGCTCCCGCTACCAAGCAGGACAAGCTGGCCGCCCTCTGCGCGTCTCTGGGCTTCGAGGCACCTACCTATGGCGAAACCCCTCCCAACGCCCCCAACGCCCGTCCCGTGGCGGCCTGCACCCTGAGATACAAGGATGCCAAGGGGAAGCCGGTCAAGATCAGCCTGAACGATTCGGGCAGAACTCTCGCCGAAGCCACCGAGAAGGTCGCCGCCAAGATGCTGACCAAATTGGAAAAGCTGGCCGCCGAGGAAAGCGAGAAGCGGGTCAAGCAGGCCAAGAAGGAGGAGCTGGAGAAGCTCCGCAAGCAGCTCACCGAGCGGGTCGCCGAGGTCGCGCCCGTGGTTGCTCCCGCGGTTGAGGCCGCTCCCGCTGCCGAAACTCCCGCCGTAGAAGCCGCCCCCGTGGCGGAAGCTGTACTCGTGGTAGAGGCTCCCGTCATGGAAGCTCCCGTAGCGAAGGCTGCTCCCATTGAGGAGACTCCCGCCATCGAGGCTCCCGTGGTTGTGGTTGTTCCCACTGAGGAGACCGCTCCCGTTGTTAAGGAGGCTCCCGTTGAGGAGACCGCTCCCGCTGTTGAAGTTTCTCCCGTTGAGGATACCGTTCCCGCCGAGGAGACTCCCGTCATGGAAGTTTCCGTAGCGGAGGTCGTTCCCACCGAGGAGCCCGCCCCCGCCGAGGAGGGCAAGCCCGTGAGGAAGGCTCCCGCGAAAAAGAGAGCTTCTACCAAGAAAAAAGCCGCTCCCAAGGAGAAGCCCGAGGGAACCGAGGTCAAGCCCGCAGAGGCGGAGTCCGCTCCCGCAGCCCTGCCCGAGGTATCCGCCGAGCCCGCTGTCGAGCTTGCCCCCGCCGAGGAGGCAGGAACCGCGAAGAAGCCTCCTGCCAAGAGAAGGGCGGCTCCCAAGAAGAAGGCTGAGGTGACTGCGGAGAAGCCCGCCGAGACCGAAGCGCCTGTTGAAGCGGTCAAAACCGACGCCACCGAGGGCAAGACCGAGGGCAAGACCGAGGACAAGCCCGCGGAGGAGGTCAAGCCCGCCAAGGCCAAGAAGCCCGCGACCCGCAGACCCCGCGCCAAGAAGGAGACTCCCGCCGCGGACAAGCCCGCCGATACGGAGAGCGAGGCCAAGGGTGAGTAATCTCCATAATAGCCAAACGGCACCCCCGAAATGGGAGTGCCGTTCTTTTGCGGATAACACTTTCAAATTTGGGTTTGTCGAAAAGATACAAGATACGGAGATACAAGATACAAGATATAGAAATGGAAGTCGCCGTAAGGTTTTTTCATATCTTGTATCTTTGTATCTTGTAACTCGTATCTCACCGAAAAACCCCAATTTCACGCCTGATGCTCTCTGGCCGACCGCTTATTGCACAGCTCCAGCTTGCCGTCCTCCATGCGGAACATACGGTCGGCGCGCTCGGCGATGGACATATCGTGAGTGACCATGATGAGGGTCTGACCGATCAGGTTCTTGGTCTCCAGAAGCAGCTCCAGCACCTCGTCGGCGTTGGCGCGGTCGAGGTTGCCCGTGGGCTCGTCGGCAAAGAGGATGTGGGGCATATTGATGAGGGCGCGGGCGATGGCCACCCGCTGCTGCTGACCGCCCGACAGCTCCGAGGGGAGGTGGTGGAGTCTGTCCTCGATGCCCAGAGACACCACCAGCTTCTTGAACATCTCCTCGTAGGCGGCCTCCTCCTTGTTGCACATGAGGGTGGGGATCAGAATGTTCTCCAGAGCGGTGAACTGGGGGATGAGATTGTGGCTCTGAAAGACCATTCCGATAAAGCTGCCTCGGAAGCGTCCCAGCTCGTCGGCGCTCATGGCGGTGATGTCCTGACCGCGGATGGTGATGTGACCCGCTTGGGGGCGATCCATACCCGCCAGCAGGTGGAGGAGGGTGGACTTACCTGAGCCCGATGCGCCCACAATGGCGATGAATTCCCCCTCGTAGACCTTCATGGAGGCGCGGTTGACGGCGGTGATGACCTCGTCGGACTGGGTGTACTGGCGCACCACGTCGGTGGCCTCTAAAATGACGCGATCCTTATTGATTTCGGTTGACATATGACATTTCCTTTCCTTTGTGGGATAAAGGTTTTTTAGATACAAGATACGAGATACAAGATACAAGATGCGGAGAATCCCTGTGTATCTTGTATCTTGTATCTTTGTATCTTGTATCTCCGTATCTTTCAATCAATCCACTCTCCGCACCCCGATATCGGGCTTCGTGAACATCCTGTAGGGCAGCTCGCAGGAGAGGAAGCCGCAGACCGCCGAGATCACCACGCAGGCGATGAGGGCGGGGAGGGAGAGGCGAAACTCGTAGCGCACACTCTCGGTGATATGGAGCCACGGAAGCAGGGTGTTGACGCAGAAGAACACCAGGTAGTTGCAGAGCAGGGACACGGCGATGGTGATGAGGAAGGCCGCGCCCGAGAGGACTCCGCCCGCCACGCGGTGGAGCTTAGCGAAGGAACCGTCGGGTGCGCCCAGAGCGTGGAGCACCGCGAACTCATTTCGCCGCTTGCGGTAAAACATGATCTGGGAGAAGTACCACACCATGGGGGAGATGAGAAGCAGGCAGATCGCCAGAGTCAGGATCACCGCGCTGTCGTTCTTGAGGCTCTTGATGCCCGACTCAAAATAGTTGCCCGTGGGGGTAACGAGCCAGCTATTAAAGGGAGAGATGACTTTGCGGATCCGGTCCTCGGCGGCCCGCACCGTGTCCATGTCGGTGCCCGACTCCATGTAGATCTTCAGCTCCGTGCGGGAGGACGGGCGGCCGGTCAGGGCGGTGTAGTAGTCGTTCGTCACACCGAAGGTGATGGTATCCTCGGCATTCAGCCCGCTGACAACGGCGCAGACCGTGAAGGTCTCGTAGCGGAAATCGAAGAGTCGGATCTGCTCCCGCAAAAGCTGCTTGGGATCCAGAATCAGCCCCGTAGGGACAGCCGTCTCACAGACCGCCACCACGATCTGATCCCCGGGGGAGAAATCGTAGGTCTTTTTGTTGTAGATATCCTCGCTGACGATAACACCGTTGGGGGTGGTGAGGACGGCATAGGGGTCGCCCTCGAAGGTGGCAAGGTCATGATTCATGAGCTGATCGATCCAGAGCTTGTCCACCGAGGTATAGGCATAATTATTCACCGCCCAGCGGAAGCCCTCGGATTCCCGCTCCTTGCTGGCCACGGTGTAGTCACTCGAGTCATAGAGCTGACCCGACCTGAGGAGCAGGTGAGACTGCTTATAGCCTCCCGACAGACTCACCTCCCACTCGGCGTGGCTCACCCCGGGGATGGCCTCCAGCTCGGTGAGGAACATATCCACGTCGGAGCGGATCATTTCGTCCTGATCGAAGGTGGGTGCCCAAGGCTCGTCACCGATGATCTCGTCTTCATCGGGGATGACCTCCTCGTAGTAGTTGGGGGGGCGGTAAGCGACGAGATACTCGTAGGGATCAAGTTGATCGTGGAAGGTCTTCATGTCGGCTATGTAGAGTCCCGAGATGAAGAAGGCGGCAAAGAGGATAGCTGAGATCACCAGACGGACGTAGTATTTCCGCATACGCCAGAAGCCGTAGAGCTCGTACTTGCCCGGGAAGGACTCACCGAACAGGAAGAAGGAGCGGCGGGGGGAGGAGACCAGGGCCGTGTTGTCCCCCGCCTGCAAATGGCGGACGGGAGGCTGCTTGGACATACGCCGCATGGGAAACCAGACCGAGGAAAAGACCGCGACGAGTCCTCCGAGCAGAGGCACCAGCACCGCCTTGACGGTGAGCCACAAACCCACGCCGCGGGGGATGTAGAGAATACCCGCGATAAGCGCTCCGACGAGGGTCGCGGGGAGGAAGGTCAGGGCTGTGACCGTGACCAGCTCGCCGCCCGCCGCGCCCATGAGCTTGGGGAAGTCCGCGCCGCAGGTCATGTAGATGCCGTAGATGAACCTGAAGTGATCCAGACGGATGAGGAACAGGATCACCATCATGAAAACCGAGAAGGCGAACCAAATGAGGGACACCGTCCAGAACTGCGCCGTGTAGGGAGTGCCGAAGTCCTCGGCGAAGGTGTACAGGGGGGAGAGGCGGATCTCGCGGCGGTCTTGGGAGACTCTGCGGATCATATCGTGGTAGACCTCGTCGTAGGCCGTCTCCAAGCCGTAGGTATCGTCCAGCAGGATGCGGCAGGAGTAGGTGCCGTCGCGCAGAGCCTTGCCGCCGTTGACCCAGTAGTAGCTCTCGATGTACTCGTTTTCCCGCTCGATCTGGTACATGAGCTGCTGGTCGAGGTTGGCGTACTGCTCGTTGTTGAGGAGGGCGACCTCCACGTGGTAGTCGAACTCCTCGGCCACGGCCTTTTTCGCTACCCGCATATTGGCCTCGGAGCAGAGGGCGACCGTCCAGAAGCCCGCGGTCATGACCAGTGCCGCGAGGTAGAAGCAGATATACTCCTTCCAGTTTTTGGTGACGCTTCGGAAGGCGTTTTTGAGGTTCGGCGGGTAGAGCACCGCGCCGATGGAGCGGAAGAGGGTGACGAACCATTCACCGATCCGCTTCAGACGGGATTTTCTCGGCATGGGGGAACCGTCCTTTCGGGTGAAGTGTATATGGGGTGAAATAAAATCGTATATATGGGCTATTATACCATAAAGGTGTGAAAAAACTGTGTATGGCAGAAAGAAATACCGCACAAAATTTGTCGTGTTTTTTTGTGCAGAGGGACATAAACGAACGGTTGAGTCCAAGCCGCGGAGCCCTCCGTGCCCCCTTTCTCTATACCGTTTTTTCAAGGCGGGATCTTACACCCCATACCGTTCAGGAACAAGAAAAGGGCTGATCCGCAGGTAACAGTTCGGTTGATATTGAAAATTGCAGTTTATCGAGGAGTTTTGCATATGTACTTTTCTTTCCGTGGCGAAAGAAAAGTACCAAAAGAATCGCCACTTAAGGGAGTCACCCACGGTGCCTCCCTTAAGAAACCCACCACCTGATCTGCGCGACTCTTT
>JAZNUO010000334.1:0-6075 GCA_045592305.1 Eubacteriales bacterium
AATCAGACTCTTTCGCCCCCTTGTGGGCGAAAGAGTCGCGCAGATCAGGTGGAGGGTTTCTTAAGGGAGGCACCGTGGGTGACTCCCTTAAGTGGCGATTCTTTTGGTACTTTTCTTTCGCCACGGAAAGAAAAGTACATACGCAAAACCCTTCTATAAGCCCAAATTAGAAAACCCGCGGCACAAAACCGCCCAATATTCTACATTCCGTACCCTCTCTACGGTACAGACATTCCTACTCACTCAACGTAACCAAGGAGACCGCATTCCATGAATCTGAATTTCGAATTTGACGGCAATATGAGCCGCGAGGTGCTGGAGAGCTACCTCTCCCGCGCCGTGACCGCCAGCTCCCTCTATGAGACCGATACCCTGGAGGACGATCTTCGCGCGATCAAGCGCCTGGGGGTCAAGTTCATCGGCCGCGCCTCGGGTGTCTGGTATATGCTGGAGGACGATGAGGTGCATTTCGAGCGGTCCAAGGCTCTGGCCGATGCCGTCCACGCCCTGGATCCCGAGATCATTCTACAGGCCTGCGTTTTTGAGATCGTTACCATGCAGATGAACCGCGAAAAGATTCCTGCCTACGTATTCGAGGCCTTCGGTAAGCCTGTGGAGGACCGCTGCTTCAACTGGGAGGATGCCCGTATGCTCACCGAGAACGGGGACACGGCGTGGAACTCCGACCCGAACCGCGAGCCGGGTAAGATCGGGGATATGCCCGACCTGAACCGCGACGAGGCCCGTATGTGGTTCTACTACCGCGCCACCCGCTACATCGACTGCGGCTACGAGGCGCTCCACATGGGTCAGGTGCACCTCTACACCGCCGAGGACAAAGGCATGAAAAAGACCTACGAGCTCTTCGGCATGATCCGTGACTACGCGAAAAAGCACGCCCGCCGTCATAAGGTTCTGCTGGACGCGCACAGTCACGGCGTGAGTGTGAACGGTAAGCTCCTTCTGGACTACCACGCCATGCCCTACACCCGCGCTCCCCTAGAGCATTACGAGGGCCAGCGGCTGGTGCTGGTCCGCGAGGGCTTCAGCGAGGGCGGTGAGAACCCCAACGGCTGGTACGGCGAGCAGATGCCCTACCTCATGGAGTACGATAACTGGGGAGGCAAAATGTTCGAGGAGGCCACCGTGGAGGATGCCATCGCAAACAGAGGCCGTCATC
Organism: Eubacteriales bacterium; assembly: GCA_045592305.1. Classification (GTDB taxonomy): domain Bacteria; phylum Bacillota; class Clostridia; order Oscillospirales; family CAG-272; genus CAMEON01. Next base: position 1,181 of record JAZNUO010000334.1, read on the forward strand.
AGGTCGCCCGCTGGCAGTGGTGGGGCTTCGATCAGATCGGTTGGTTCGCCAACCAGTCCGACGAGGTGAGGGACCACTTCATCGAGTACACCTACCGCTGGACCCAGATCAACAATCCCCACGCCTTCTTCCTCATGCCCTTCCGCCGTATGCTCAGCGATGCCCGCGTGGAGATGGTGCGCGGCGACAACGGGGAGCGGGGGGTGAACGGGTACTACCAGATCAACAACAAGTCCGCCGCCTGCCCCATGGGCTTTGGTCAGGAGGACGTGATGGCCGCCTGCTGGGCAGACGGCGACCGCCTCCGCGAGGGCTACGCCAACCCCGAGCATCTCATCCGCTACGGCTGCCGCGAGGTGTACGATCCCGAGACAGGCTTCAAGCTCCCCGAAAAGATCGTGGTGTACGGCAGCTTCCAGCCCTTCGTGGGCTGTGAGGAGAACGACTCCAACAGCGAGCTGACCCGTATGTACTATATCGGGGACAACACCTACACCCTGTCGGTGGTCATCCCCTTCGCGGGCACCTACGATTACGCCGTCTCCACCTACGGCACCCTGTCGGCGGTCTACACCGCCCACAGCCACCGCCCCGCCAGCGGCGACGGCCCCAAGGCCTACTTCACCACCCCCCGCGACAACTGCGTGGTGAGATTCACCTTCCGCTACATGGACAACAAGGTCTCCGCCGAGGTTGTGGAATAACCCTCGGCGAGAGCCACAGGAGGTCGCTATGAATGAGCTTTACCGAGTTGAAGGCATCCTGAACAGGAGCTTCATGGGGCAGATCACCTACACGATCGCTCTGGAGACGCCCTGCACCGAGCTGGATATTCACCTGACCTACGATTTTGCCGAGCTGCGCTACCGCGACGACGCTCTGCCCCGCGACGAGATCCTCAAGGTCTACCGGACCGAGGAGTATTTTCGGAGCTGTCCCCCCATCACCCCCGAGGTGCTGGAAAAGACCGTCCGCGAGGTCAGCGACATGAGCGGCTATACCATCAGCGAGGCGGAGGCGCGCAAGCATCTGGTCTACGATATCGACCTCAAGACCGAGATCCACCCGTTGGCGACTCTGAACGATGAGTTCATCGGATGTGTCCATAAGCAGCTTTCTGACCGCCACATGATCTTCCAAAAGGACTTCACCTCCCAAGGCTGCATCCCGCGGGAGCGGTTCGAGGGAGTCCTGAAGGTCACTCTTCTGGTCTTTAACGTGGTGCGCGACAACACCCGCTACACCCTGTCGGTCAGCGGGCAGTAAGGAGGGATGACGGTTATGACCGTGTTCAAGCGTTTTGAGCTGCACAACCATACCAGCGAGTCCGACGCGCCCATCTCCTGCGCGGAGCTGGCGGCCATGATGGCGGAGGAGGGGGTGGACTGCTTTGCCATCACCGACCACAACACCGTCTCGGGTCACTACATCCTCCGCGAGCAGATGAAGCAGTATCCGACTATGCAGTGCGCCTACGGCATGGAGTACACCACCTATTTCGGTCACATCGTCTGCCCCGTGCTGGAGACCTACGTGCCGTGGGATTCGGTGGATCGCCGCAAGCCCGAGCGTCTGTTTGCGGCCTGCAAAGCGGCGGGGGCCATCACGGGCGTCGCCCACCCCTTCGCCTACGGAGAGCCTTTCGCCAAGGGCTGCCGCTTTGAGATGGACATCCGCGACTTTTCGGACGTGGACTACGTTGAGATCATCAACAACCCCGAGCCTCTCCACACGGTCAACGTCCCTGCCATCCGCTGGTGGGAGGAGCTGGTGCTGAGCGGCATCCGCATTTCCGCCTGCGCGGGGATGGATCTCCACAAGGAGACCGACCGCATGGCGGGAAAGTTCGCCACCTACGCCGAGGGCGAGGTTGGCGGTGACTGCGTAGCCGAGCTGCGCGCCGCGCTGGACGTACAGCGGACGTGGGTATCCAAGGGGATGCTCTTGGACCGGCGCAGGGAGGGCGAGAGCATATGTTTTGAGCTGTTGGATGCCCAAAAGCCCGGCTTTATCCCCGCAGAGACATATATCCTGACTCTCAAGAACAAGGAGGGTGTCCGCGAGTACGACATCACGGGCGGAGTCTTGACCCTTCCCCTGCGGGAGCTGGCTGAGGTCGAGATCCCCAAGCTCTACGGCGGTACGGTCGCACCGGAGAATCTCATCTGCGTCGCGCCCGTGATCCGGAAAAATGAATTGTCATGAAAGAAACAGGAGCTTTCCGCGGTGGAAGGCTCCTGCTTGTTGTGGGGAATATTTCGAAGTGCAATTTATCGGGGAGACGAGGGAAACGCCAGAGGGAAACTTCCTGGAAGCCTCCTCGCTTTGCTCTGTGTTCCCCTCCGGATTCCCTTCAGGAACCTTCAAAAAGCATTATTTATCAATGATTTCTTGGAAGTTTTGAAGATTGCAAAGGGACTCTCAAATTTGCCTTTACGGCAAATTTGTTGCGGTGCTTGCACCGCTATTTTCAAAAGTCCCTTTGGTGGGGTGGGGGGGTGAAACCCCTCCCGACAAACCCAATTTTGAAGGTCGGCTGAATCGTTGCTTTTCAATGTATCAGAGAATGAGCCCTGCGCCGCCCGAAGCAAATCTCGCCGAAAAAATCCTTTCCGCTCTTTACAAATCCTTCGGTCTGTGCTATAATAGTCCCATCATCCCCCATCATTTTCACAGAAAGGAACCCAAACAATGAAACTGAGAGTAGCCGAGGTCGGTATGGGCGGCATCAGCGGTGTCCACGTGCCCGCATGGAACCGCATGGAGGACGTGGAGCTGGTGGCTATCTGCGACATCCGCCCCAAGAAGATGGATCGCTTTGACGGGTATATCAACGCCCGCAAGTACACCGACTTTGACGAGATGCTGGAGAAGGAGACCTTTGACATTCTGGACATTACCCTCCCCACCTACCTCCACGCCGACTATGCCGTCAAGGCTCTGGAGCGGGGTATCCACGTAGTCTCCGAGAAGCCCCTTTCCCTGCGCCGAGAGGACGTGGCGCGGGTGTACGGCGCCGCCGAAAAGAACGGCAGGTTCTTCATGGTTGCCCACGTTCTGCGCTTCTGGCCCGAGTACCTCTACCTCAAGGACTGCATGGACAGCGGTCGCTTTGGCAAGCTGGTCAGCGGCACCATGACCCGCATCGGTGCCATTCCCCGCAGTAGCTGGGACAACTGGATGCAGGACGTAAACCGCAGCGGTCTGGTTCCCTTCGACCTCCATATTCACGATCTGGACTATCTGGTCTATACGTTGGGCAAGCCCTGCGTGGAGCACGTTTTCCACGGCATGGACTACATGCATACCGTCTACCGCTTCGGCGAGACCCGCATCGCCTGCGAGGCGGCTTGGTACCACGCACCCGTCCCCTTCCTCGCCACCTTCCGTATGCAGTTTGAGAAGGCCGTGCTGGAATTCAACGGCAGCGCGCTCAAGATCTACAAGGATGACTGGACCACCGGCACCATGGACATGGCCAGCAGCGTGGAGGAAGGGAACTACATCCCCCAGTCCGACGGCTACTTCAACGAGCTTCGCTACTTCACCGACTGCGTCAAGAGCGGCAAGAAGCCCGCGGTCATGAACCCCGCCGAGCTGGAGGCGGTTCTGGACGTCATCGCCGAGGTCAACGGGGCGAAGGGCAAGTAAGGGTCGAATCTGTTTCACCCAGGCAAACAGAGAAAGCACCTCCGCGTCAATGCCATTAAGTTAAGAAAACGAAAAGGCTCCCCCTCTGGGGGAGCTGACGCCGTAAGGCGACTGAGAGGGCATTTTTTTGCGTGAAAGCCCTCTCCGTCACGCTTCGCACTGAGCTTGCTCAGCGGACACCTCCCCCGGAGGGGGACGCTTAACTTAATGACATTGACCTCCGCGCGGGGGTGCTTTTTCTTTCTCTCGAATAGTTCCTTTCATATTTCCACTTTTTTTCGAAAAACTCTTGACAAATGATACTATGTGTGGTATAGTATTATACGTAACCCACCATAAACCCCGAAAGGAGACCCTATGGACGTACAACTCAAACGCGGTCTGCTGGATATCTGCGTGCTGGCGGCCATCAAGGACGAGGAATCCTACGGCTATCGGATCATCAAGGACATGAAGCCCTATGTGGACATATCCGAATCCACCCTCTACCCCATCCTCCGCCGTCTGGAGACCGCCGAGCTTCTGACCGTCCGCTCCGCCGAGCATAACGGTCGGCTTCGCAAATACTACCGCATCACGGATGCAGGGCTTTCCCGCATTGAAGCCTTCAAGGAGGAGTGGCGGGAGATCATGAGCATCTACCGATTCGTCACGAAAGGAGACACCGAAATACATGAATAAGCGCGATTTTTTATCTGCCCTTGAAAAGCGGCTGGAGGGGATCCCCGAGGCTGATAGGCAAGCCTCTCTGGACTTCTACGCCGAAATGCTGAACGATCTCACCGAGGGGGGCATGGCCGAGCCCGAAGCCGTGGACTCCCTGGGGCCCGTAGACGCCATCGCCGAGGAGATCCTCATGGATACCCCCCTCCCCAAGCTGGTCAAGGCGAAAATGAAAAAAAGCCGCCTGTCGGGGCTGGAGATCACCCTCCTCGCTGTGGGCTTCCCTGTTTGGATCGCCCTTGTTGCCGTGGCATTGTCGGTCTACCTCACCCTCTGGGCGGTGGTGCTCAGCCTCTACGCCGCCGATCTGGCGCTCGCCGTCAGTGTTCCCACAAGTATTATCACGGCTGTCCTCCTGTTCGTACAGGGACAGCCCGCGGGCGGGCTTCTGTGCCTCGGCGCGGGACTGGTGCTGGCGGGACTTACCGTCCTCTGGTTGCTTCTCTGCAACCTCACCGCCAAGGGCGTGTGGCAGCTCGGTAAACTCACCCTGCGAGGCACCAAAGCCTGCTTCGTCCGCA
>JAZNUO010000335.1:0-1818 GCA_045592305.1 Eubacteriales bacterium
TACTTTCCTTGCGTGGCGCTCTTTTGGTACTTTTCTCTCGACAAGGAGAGAAAAGTACACAGAGTCTATCGCGCTGATAAACTGCAATTTATACAAATATGCAATCGGCTATCAAATCCCAAAAAGAAAGGACACCCCATGAGACGACCCATCCGCGAAGTTTTCGCTTTTTTGCCGGACGGAAACCTGACCGCCCCACCACGGTGGGAGGAGCTTCAGGATTCCCCCATCTCGGCTCTATGCTACGATTCCCGCCGCGCCACCGCGGGCACGGTGTTCTTCTGCCTGGTGGGTAAAACCTCCGACGGTCACGGCTATGCCGCTTCGGCTTACCGCGGCGGCTGCCGGTTCTTCGTGGCCGAGCGGGAGCTGGGGCTTCCCGAGGATGCCGCGGTTCTGACCGTTAGCGACACGCGAGCCGCTCTTGCCGACTGCGCCGCCGCCTTTTACGGTCATCCCGAGCGAAAAATGCGCCTCATTGGTCTGACGGGCACCAAGGGAAAGACCACAACGGCTCTGCTCATCCAAGGTCTGCTGACCGCCGCGGGCATCCCCGCGGGCTACATCGGTACCAACGGCGTGGACTATGCCGGTCGCCACCTGGAGACGCTCAACTCCACCCCCGAGAGCGTGGAGATCTACCGTCATCTGCGGGATATGCTGGACGCGGGCGTGGAGGTCTGCGCGCTGGAGGTGTCCTCTCAGGCCTTGTGGATGGGGCGGACGAGGGGGCTGGTCTTTGACAGCGTCCTGTTCCTCAATCTCTCCCGCGACCACGTGGGTGGGGTGGAGCATCCCACCTTCGAGCACTACCGCGACTGCAAAAGGCTCCTGTTCACCGATTATCCCGCCAAGGCCCTGATCGCCAACGCCGACGATAGCGAGACTCCTTTCATGCTGGAGGGGGTCTCCACCCCTGTGCAGACCTTCGGCACTCACTCCCCCGCCCATTGGCACGCCTCGGACATCCACCTCTCCAAGGAGGGGGACAGGCTGGGGGCGGCCTTCACGGTGGACTGTGGAGGGCAACGGATGGGTGAGTCCCTGTTTCTGCCTCTCCCCGGGGAATTCAACGTACAGAACTCGCTGGCGGCGTTAGCTGTGGTTTGCGGGCGGTTTGGGCTGGAGCCTCACCACGCAGGAGAGCTGCTCGCCGAGGCTTGTGTGGCGGGGCGGTTTGAAACGGTGACGAGTCCCGCTCTGCCCGGGGTGACATTCATCATTGACTACGCCCACAACGGTGTCAGTCTCACCTCCATTCTGGATACCCTCCGCGGGTATGACCCCAAGCGGCTGATCTGCCTGTTCGGTTCGGTGGGAGGGCGCACCTTTGAGCGGCGGCGGGATCTGGCGGTCGCGGCGGCTTACGGCGCGGATCTCTGTGTGCTGGCCGCCGATAACCCCGCTGACGAGCCTGTCATGGACATTATCCGCGAGATCGACCGTCACTTCCCCGCCGACGGATGTCCCCGCCTGTGGGAGCCCGACCGTGAGGCCGCCATTCGGAAGCTTGTGGAAACGGCGGAGGAGGGGGACGTGATCCTGCTGGCGGGCAAGGGACACGAGACCTACCAGCTCATCGGCACCGAGCGGGTTCCCTTCTCCGAAAAGGAGATACTGCGGGAGGCTCTGCGGGAGAGGGCCTTGGCGGGGATGGTATAAATTGGGGTTTATTGAAAGTTTTGAAGATTCCAAAGGGACTTTTTCAAAAGCCCCTTTGGCGGGGTGCAGGGGCAGAGCCCCTGCCCGATAAACCCAAATTTGAAGATCGGCTGAACAGTTACACAAGATTTTTCGGATTCTGTCCTTTTTGAAAAA